>CANKUB010000035.1 GCA_947486575.1 Betaproteobacteria bacterium
AATGCAAGTTGATGCTACTTTGCTAGACCCCTCGTCTGGACTCCGATGCGATAACGAAAGACCCCTAGCCCGCACATTACCTCTGCTTCTATAACTACTACCGGAACAAACATGGCAACTAAAGACACACCGATAATCCCGTTCTGGAAAGATAAGCTACTACCGTCGATCATCGGCGCATTGATAGGCGCAATTCTTACCCAGGCAGTCGCACTCTATGCGCTAAATAAAAATCTGCAGGTAGCTCAAAATCGAGACCGTATTTACATACTCCGTGCAAGCATCGGAGTGCTTCATTCGCTTCAGTCGGAGATGGCGACGAATACAAAGCTCCTTATTGCGGAGCGCCCTGAATTAAAGTTCGTGCTTGAAAAGAAGCAAATGGATGTTCTGAGTATTCCTCTCGCTTATCACGCGGCTCGAGAGTTCCGTTATTCGATCCCTTGAAACATAAGCAATATCTTCGGCTAATATTTTTTGTAACCGGCGCAGAGTCTCGATCTCGCGCTCAGGAATTACCCGTCCCCATCTCGAGAAAATACTCTTCGTCTCCGTAAGGGCGTTGTTTGCACGGAAGAGTTTCTCATAGAAGTCGTTGAGATCCTTTGACAGGTCATAAGAAGCTTCAGCCAGTGGCCCATTGGTCGTGTTCCAAGCAACAGACGAGAGATATTCCTTTGGTGCAACTAACGAATGGAGAGTGTAAAACTCACCGTCGGCGGCGATAAATGCTTTGGCGAACTCTCGGACAATTGGGTCCTTAAGCGGTTAGAGGAGATTCTTTCCTGCATTGACAAGTAAAAGTGCTTGCTCCCGTCACAATCAATAAGGGATCAGACACTCGGAGCCTGAGCAGCGGGTCATTCGATGTCATGCGGTATTCAGGGCGCGAGCTATCTGTACTTGGCGATCTGCGTCCAGCCGATTGAAGTGTTCATGCGTGCCGCGCAGGACACCGCGTTTGACTGGCAGGGCAGCACAACGCAACATCGAATCTAGCGTGCGCCCGCGCCGATATGCCTTGACCAGGTCAAGTTCTATTTCAGAAAATCTAACGGTAGATTAGAGGACAGGCTTGCGCCTGCCCTCCCTCATCAAACCGTGCATGCAGTTTTCCCGCACACGGCTTTCCGATGTTCTTCATACCAAGGCATGCACATTTCCCCATCCGGAAAATAAAAGGGGCCAGGCTCGAATTAAATCATGCTAAAATGAGCAAATGCCCCGCCGCACCCGCATCCACCTCGATGGAATCCCTCTGCACATCGTCCAGCGTGGCCACAATCGCGAGCCATGCTTCTTCGCCGAGGACGATTATACGAGTTATCTGCACTGGCTGAGCGAGGCGCTCGCCGAAACCGAATGTGCGCTGCACGCCTACGTGCTGATGACCAACCACGTGCATTTGCTGCTCACGCCCAAAAAAGCCGCCGCCGTGCCGCGATTGTTGATGTCGCTGGGGCGGCGCTACGTGCAATACATCAACCGCAGCTACAAGCGCACCGGCCCGCTTTGGGATAGCCGCTATAAATCGTCGGTGATACAGGCGGATAACTACCTGTTGACCTGCAAGCGTTATATTGAATTGAACCCGCTGCGCGCGGCGATGGTGGATGATCCGGCGCATTATCGCTGGACGAGTTATCGCGCCAACGCGCTTGGGCAGGCCGATGCGCGCTTGACGCCGCATTTGGTGTATCTCGCGTTGGGGCGTGACGAACGCGAACGGCAAGCGGCCTACCGTGCGTTGTTCCGCGCGCAACTCGACCGTGCCGCCATTGACGAAATACGGCTAGCGCTTAACCAGAGCCAGCCGCTCGGTAACGCAAGATTCCTGGCCAGAATAGAAAAGGTGACAGGCATGCGGCGCGAGGCGCGTCCGCGCGGGCGGCCCAGGGTGGCGGCGAATAACGTCGCGACAGCGCGGCAGGAACGGTTGGTGGAGTAGGGGCTGATTTTGTGGTTCACCGTGATAGGATTCGGCCTTGAGCTGCTTCGCTTCATTTTAAAATAATTAAATACAAACAAATACTTACATGAAGAAACCCACAATGGTAGGGCAGATTGGGCTGGGCATCATGGGCGGTGCGTTTGCCAAACATCTGCTGGCGGCGAAGTTCGGCGTGATTGGTTTTGATCCCGACAAGAAGGCGCGTGCAGCGCATGCCGCGCGCGGCGGTGATTGCGTGGTGTCGGGCGTGGATGTTGCTGGTAAATGTAATGTGATGATTACCTCGCTGCCGAGCGTCAAGGCGATGGAGACAGCGTTTTTCGGCAAAAAAGGTATCGTCGCCGGCGCGCGCAAAGGGTTGATCGTGATCGAAGCCAGCACCATGCCGCTGGAGGTGAAGCACGATATCCGCGTGCGCTGCGCAAAGCAGGGCATCACGGTGCTGGATTGTCCGATCAGCGGCACCGGAGCGCAGGCGGCGGCGAAGGATATTTCTGTTTACGCGAGCGGCGATGCGGCGGCGGTCAAGCGCTGCGACGCCATCTTCAAAGGCTTTGCGCGCAGCATGCATTATTGCGGCGAGTTCGGGAATGGCTCGAAGCTGAAATTCATCGCCAATCTGCTGGTGACCATACACAATGTATCGGCAGCCGAGGCGATGGTGATGGGGCTGAAATCCGGGCTGGATTTGAATCTTGTCTATAAAGTGATTAAGGACGGCGCGGGCACCTCGCGCATGTTTGAAGTGCGCGGGCCGATGATGATCAAGGGCGATTACAAGGCCGCAACCATGAAGTGCGAGGTGTATCAGAAAGATATTGATATCATTGGCGCCTTTGCTGCAGGGCTGAATATTCCCGTGCCGCTGTTTGAGGCGAGCAAGGCGTATTATTCGTCCGCGTTGTCGCAGGGATACGCGAAAGAAGACACGGCGGCGGTGTGTGCGGTGCTGGAACAAATGGCGGGCGAGCCACGCAAAAACGCCCCGAAGCGTTCAATTAAAAAATTAATTAACCAACGGAAGGCGAAGTCATCATGAGTCAGGCAACACCGATGTCCCCCGGCAGTCAGGCGTCGCAGACGCTGGCGTTCAACATGAAGCTTTTGGCTCAACACGAAATGGAAGGTTTCGGTGGCATGGGCGAAGGCATCAACATGCAGATCGCCAAGGATGGCCGCCGCATTCTGTGGATGGCGCATGAATCCGCGCCGAAAAATTTTACCGCGCTGGATGTGAGTGATCCACGCAAACCCAAATTCGTGATCCAGACCGACTTGCCGCATAGCGACGTGCGTTCCAATTCGCTCGACGTGGTGGGCAATACCATGGTCGTCGCCTACCAGACCAAAGGATTCAACAACAAACCGGCAGGCATTGATATTTTTGATATCACTGTTCCGGAAAAACCCAAGTTGATTTCGCACTTTGACGCGTCGGGACAATTCTCGCGTGGCGTGCACGCGGTGTGGTTTGACGATGGCGAGTTTGTGCACATGGCAAGTGGTGCCCCGGATTTCGAGCCCACCAACGACAAAGACGATCAGTTCTACCGCATTATCGACATTCGTAACCCCAGTAAGCCGACCGAAGCAGGGCGCTGGTGGATGCCGGGCACGCGCAAAGGTGATTCTGTTGCGCCACCGCCGCGCCTGAAAATTGATGGCGGCTATCGTGCGCACAACACCAACGTGTATGCCAAACAGCGCCCGGATCGCGCCTACGTCGGCTACATCGACGGCGGCGGCTATATTCTGGATATCAAAGACAAGAGCAATATCAAGGTGGTATCGCGCTGGAAAAACTCGCCCCCGTTCAACGGCTTTGTGCACACGGTGATGCCGCTGTTCAGCAAGGATTTGCTGATCGTCACCGAAGAATGCGTGCGCGACAACTGTGCGGATTGGCCCAAGATGACCTGGGTGCTGAATGGCGCGGACGAAACCAATCCGGTGCCGCTGTCTACTGTACCGCTGCCGTCGCCGGAAAGTTTCGGCAAGCGCGGCGGACGTTTCGGTTCGCACAACCTGTGGGAAAACTATTCTGCGGATTGCGCCTGGAAATCCGACAACATTATTCTGGCAACCTTCTTCAACGGGGGTCTGCGGGCATATGATTTGTCGAATCCGTACCAGCCGCAGGAAGTAGCTTACTTCGTGCCGGGCACGCCCAAGTTGTCGCCCAAGGGCGCAGTGCAGATTAACGATGTGTATGTCGATGATCGCGGTGTGGTGTATTGCCAGGACCGGTTTACCGGTGGCTTGTATGTTGTTGAGTGGACGCAATAGGCGCGACGCACTCAATTAACCATCTTCCCTCCCCTTCAAGGCGAGGGTTAGGGTTGGGATGGGGTAGCACTGTGACCCCACCCCCATTCCAACCTTCCCCCTGAAGGGGAAGGAGTTTCTTTGATGACTTGAATTTTGAAGGCAATGTATCAATGGATGCTCCAGTTCTAGGCCGTAGCGCGCTGTCCGGAAGAATTCCGGTCAGCGTGGTCACCGGCTTTCTCGGCAGCGGGAAAACCACGCTCGTCAACAAGTTGTTGAAACGCCCGGAGATGAATCGCGTGGCGGTGATCGTCAACGAACTTGGCGAGGAGGCCATCGACAACGATCTAGTGGAGGTGTCATCCGAACAGATGATGCTGCTTAACAATGGTTGCCTGTGCTGTGTATTGCGCGGTGACCTGCAGGAGACCATGCGCGATCTATTCATCAAGCGGCGCAACGGCGTGATTATCGATTTTGACCGGCTGGTGATTGAGACCACTGGCCTTGCCGATCCTGCGCCGGTGATGCAAACGCTGATGACCGACACCATGCTGCAATCGCAATACCGTCTCGATTGCGTGGTGACGCTGGTCGATGCCGTTAATGGCCTGGAGCAACTCAAAACGCTGTCCGAGCCGGTGAAGCAGGCCGCCCTGGCTGACCGGCTGGTCATTACCAAGAGTGATCTTGTCGACGAAGCCAAAGTCGTCGCGCTGGAAACATCGCTGCACGAATTGAATCCGCGCGCGCCGATTAAGCGCGCGGTGAATGGTGAAATTGAACTGGCGTTTCTCATTGATGTCGCGCTGCGCAGTACGCAGTCAAGGCTTGAAGACGTCGAGCGCTGGATGGGCGCTGACAATGCAGAAGATCACGGCCATTACGGTCACGATGAACACGGTCACGCGCATCGCCACGACACCAACGTGATTTCGTTTTGCCTGCGCTACAAGTCACCGTTCACGTGGGCCTCGTTTTCGCAGTGTATGGAAGTGTTGGGCACGCTACGCGGCGCGGACTTGTTTCGCGTGAAAGGGCTAGTGAATGTAGCAGGGCACAAAGGGCCGCTGATCGTGCAGGGCGTACAGCATTTGTTTCACCCGCCGATTGAACTGGAAAAATGGCCGAGTGACGATCATGAAACACGCATTGTGTTTATCACGCGCGGTATTACGCAGCAGACGATAAGCAATCTGTTTTCGGCGATTGCCTCAGTCGCTGCTGTCCCTGCTTAAAAACATCATTAAAACAATAGGATAATAAATATCAGCCATCACACGCCATCGGGCGTGATGATCTCGATATGATCGCGGCTGACGTTCACAAACGGTGATGTCATGATTTGGCGGCCCGTGAGGTCCCAGATTTCAACGTTAGTGACCGCGACAAAATTTTTCGAGTCGATCATAAAATCAGTCACGCGCGCACCTTGCTGCAGGTGAATTCTGCCTTTGATGCGGTAGCTGCTGGTGAGAATAATAACCTTGGTTTTGGCTTCTGGTTCTTCGCTCATGATGACTTATCCTCTGAGAGTAGTTGCGCGAACAATCATACGGATGATTTGAATGGTTTCATATTAGCTGCTATGCGCGTGGCGGGCAACGCCAATTGTTGCGAATTCAGTATCTGTCCCGTTCTGACGTCAAGTGATCGAGCGTGCGGCGCACGGCGCGGCCAAACAACCTCGCCCATTTTGGCATACGCTATTCATCCCTATAGCTCACGTGTGCTGCTACGATCCGCCAACCGTCGGGCAACCGTATCCAGGCCTGGCTCTGGCGACCATTGCGGCCAACGCGCGAAAACTCGATGTTGGTGGTCGCGGCATCATGCCCATAACTGGTAATGATGCTCTTGCCTACGACCCGCAGGGCGCTCTTCGGATCGCGCGCACCACGAAAAGCTGCAATCTCTTTATGACCGTAGAGATTTTCGCCGGTGCCGTAGCGGATAGTAAACGCGTCATGCCAGAACATTTCATTCAGCACTGCGATGTCGTTGTCAATTATCGCTTGCTGATAGCGATTGAACTGTGCGGTGATTTCCGCAAGTACTGCCGGATTATTGATTTCCATGGTCTTCCTTTTTCCGAAATTCTTAATGCCTTGTGTTACGACGGCAAGTCTCCGGCGTCTTCACTGCGCCAGCTTGGCACCCGTGTCCTGCGCCACTTTGCGCCAACGCGCAGATTCACTCGCGATTCTTTGCCGAAACGCCTCCGGTGTGCTGCCGACAATGATGGTGCCGTCATCTTCCAGCTTCGCTAGAATGTCCGGCGATTTCGCTGCGCGCACAAATTCACTGTTGAGCCGACTAATCAATGCCGGTGGCGTTGCGCTGGCGACACCCACGCCTATCCATTGCTCGTACGCAAAACCCGGGGCCCCTTGCTCAGCCATCGTAGGCACATCGGGTATTGCTTTTGAACGCTCAGCCGTTGTCACGCCGATCAGACGAACCTTGCCCGATTTGATAAAAGGCGTCATCTGTGAAATGCCGCTGAATGCGATTTGCACTTCGCCAGACATCAACGCTGCACTGGCGGGCGAACCACCTTTGTAATTGATGATGGTGACCTTGATGCCGGTGATGCTGTTGAACCACTGCCACCCCAGTTCGGCAAAGCTCCCGGCGCCTGCCGTTCCGACGTTGAGCTTGCCGGGATTGGCTTTGGCATACGCGATGTATTCCGCGATCGAGCGCACCGGTAGCGAAGGATGCACAATGACGATGCTGGGACGTCGACTCAGCAGGGAAACAGGGGCGATATCCTTGATCGGATCGTAGGGCAGGTTGGGGTACGACAGATTGCTGAAGGTAAAGGTGGGTGCCAAAATGATGATGTTGTGCCCATCGGGCGCGGATTTCACCACATAGTGCGTGCCGATGGTCGACCCCGCGCCAGGCTTGTAATCGACGATCACGGTGCGGCCTGTGCTTTCAGTCAGCTTCTGTGCGTACAGTCGGGCTTCGATGTCGGTAGCTGCACCAGGCTGTACGCCCACGACGATGGTGACAGGTTTGATCGGCCACGCAGGAGCACTTTGCCCTGCGACGTTACCACTAGCCGCTAAAAACGCTGCAGCGGCAGCGTGGCTCAGGTGTTTCACCATCAGAGCGACCTTTTCATTTAAGGATGGCGGATTTCGCTAAGTTATCACGTCTGCCTGTCTTGGCAATACAGCGTTCGCACGTGTTCTTTTTGGAATTGGCGCGGCCTCGTGTAAGCTCTAAATCATGGCGGTTATAGTGGCATCCGCACCATGCAGGGCGTTGTCGCTTGTCCGCAATCGTTTGGTGGCGCTGGCTTGGGTTGTGCGAGATACAGCTGGAGCAGTAATAAAAGATATATATAATCAATAGCTTACGGTCTTTAGTATTCTATGCCTGAATCGATTTCTACCGAGCTGGTTGAATTGCGCAAACGCACCGAACGCTTCGCGAGCGACGTGTTAATACCCAATCAGGCTGCGCTGGCTGCGGGCCGCGCAGATAGTGCCTCTGTCCGCAGCAGTGTGACGCGTGCCGCGCGTGAGGCGGGATTTTTCGCGATGACGCAGCCGCGCTCATTCGGTGGCAGCGAAGCAGGGCTGCTGGCCACAACCGTCGTACGCGATACTCTCGCCAGCTATAACACCGGGCTGGACGATGACGTGTTCGGCCACGGTCCCGGCGTGCTGGCAGGGTGCGCAGAACCCTTGCAATCACTTTACCTGCAACCCCTGCTGAATGGCGCAAAGCGTGCAGGCTTCGCCTTTACCGAACCCGATGATGCAGCCCACTACACGCGGGCTGTGCCGGGCGCCGATGGCGGTTTCGTGGTATCCGGACGCAAGTCGTATGTCACGCGTGGCGGGGACGCGGATTTTCTCAATACCTTGGTTGAGGTAGAAGGGCAGGGCCGCGCGCTGCTGGTTATGGATGTGAATGCGCCTGGCGTGACGATTGAACAGCGTTTCGAATCGCTTGATGGCAGTCATCACGCGGCATTTCGCTTCGACGCAGTGCGCGTGCCTGCAGACCGGCTGATCGGCCGTCCCGGCGAGGGATTGCCGCGCGCGCTGCGACAGATCGGTGACACGCGTCTGGCGATTGCTGCTGAAGCCGTTGGCCTTGCGCGCTGGGCCATCAACTTTACCCGCGCCCATCTGCAGGCGCCGCATCACTCGGGCGAACCTTTGGGCGCGCGGGAAGGCGTGCGCCTGCGCTACGCCGATTTGCGCATACGCACGTTTGCTGCGCGCAGCATGGTGTATCGAACCGCCCGGCTAGGCGAGGCTGGCGCCAATATTGTGAACGAGGGGATAGCGTGCAAGGTGTATGCAACAGAAACCGTCGGAGAGGTTGTTGATACGGCCATTCAACTGGTTGGCGGGAAAGCGCTCACGGTGGGTCACCCGCTCGAACGACTGTACCGGGAAGTGCGCGCGCTGCGCATCGCCGAAGGCGCGAGTGACGTGCTGCGCCTTAATCTGGCGCGGGGCAGTCTTGATCTGGATAAGGGCGTGTTGTGATGTTGACCGGTTGCTGCGGGAATTGTAAAACGCGTGTAGCCATGAGTCATGGGCGGGGCGTTAAAATGATCTTTCAGAAAACACGACTTTCTTAAATCGGAATGCGGGAGACAAATTGCCATGAGTGACGCTATTCGTATGATCGATGCGGCTGCATTGAAAGCAGCGCTACATGACGGTAAAGAGATCGCGTTGCTGGATGCGCGTGAAGAGGTGCCGTACTCATGCCGGCATTTGTTGATGGCCGCGTGTATGCCACTCAGTCGGCTGGAATTACTGGTTGATGGCTGTGTGCCCCGCCGCTCAGCGCGCGTCGTTTGGTGTGATGACGGTGAAGGGCTGGCGCAGCGCGCCGCCGTGCGGATGACTGCTCTGGGCTACACCGATGTATCGGTATTGTCCGGCGGCATTGCCGCCTGGGAAGCTGCTGGCTATCGCATCTACAGCGGGGTGCACGTGCCGAGCAAGGCATTTGCCGAGGTTGTGGAACATGCTGTGGGCACGCCATGGATAACCGTAGAGCAACTCAAGGAATGGATTGATTCAAATACAGACATGGTGCTGCTGGATAGCCGCTCCTACGAAGAATTTCATGGCAACAGTATTCCAACGGCGATCAGCGTTCCGGGTGCCGAACTCACTTACCGATTTGCCGATCTGGTGCCTTCGCCTGCCACAACCGTGGTGGTCAATTGCGGTGGTCGTACGCGCAGCATCATCGGTGCGCAGTCGTTGATCAACGCCGGTGTGCCCAACAAGGTTGTGTCTTTAAAAAATGGCACTCAGGCATGGCATTTATCCGGTTTTCAGGTGTTAAAAGGTTCTACGTCCCGGTTCCCAGCGGTATCGGATAAGGGGTCTCAGGCGTCGCGTAAAGCGGCGCAACGTGTCGCTGAAAAATTTTCCATTTCGCAAGTCCATATGGAGACTCTGGCGCAGTGGCAGACTGAGTCTGATGCGCGCACGCTCTATGTATTTGATGTTCGTGACCCGGCGGAATATGCGGCGGGCCATGTTCCAGGCATGAAGAATGTGCCGGGCGGTCAACTCGTGCAGGAAACCGACCGGCACGCAGCCGTCTGGGGTGCGCGGGTTGTGTTAGTGGATGATGATGGCGTGCGTGCGGTAATGACCGCGCACTGGATGAAGCAGATGGGCTGGGACGTGGCTGCCTTGACGATGGATATCAGCACAAAAGGGCGGCAGAGCGGCCGGTGGGTTCCGCGTGTTTTGGGATTATACGAGAAGAATATTCCAGTTATAGATGCGGCGTCACTGCACCAGCGCATGCAAGCGGGCAAGGTGAGCGTGGTTGATGTGGACTGGAGCCGAGACTATATCGATGGGCACATTCCGGGTGCCTGGTACGGGCTTCGCGCCCGGCTCGCCGAGGTTATTTCAAGATTGCCAGACAATGATGCGGTTGTGTTTACCTCGTCTGATGGCAGCCTGGCGCGGCTGGCGGCTGCGGAACTGAATAGTGCGGGGACGCGTCAGGCATTTGCCCTGGAAGGTGGAACCGCGTCGTGGCTTAAGGCGGGGCACCCATTGGAGCAGGGGCCAACGCGCATGGCGACAGCGCCTGACGATATACGCCTTAAAGCAAGAGAGCAGAGCGAGAACGTGGAAGCGGCGATGCAAGAGTATCTGTCGTGGGAAATTAATCTGGTGAATCAGATGGCGACGGATGACGACCAGCGATTTCAGATTGTTGCCGCTTAGCGATTAGCCAACTCTTAATTCGCAATTCGAAAATACGATTGAACAAGGGGGCTGGCACATCCGCCCCCTGCAACGATTACTGCATATGTTGCCCGCCGTTAATCGCAATATTCGCACCGGTCACAAACGCCGCTTCTTCTGAGCACAGGTAAGCCACCAGGCCCGCGACTTCTTCGGGTTTGCCTAAACGGCCCAGCGGAATCTGCGGAATAATTTTGCTGTCGAGTACTTCTTTTGGAATCGCCATTACCATTTTGGTGCCGATATAGCCGGGCGAAATGGTATTTACGGTGACGCCTTTGCGCGCATATTCGAGCGCGGCAGCTTTAGTGAAACCGTGCATGCCGGCTTTGGCTGCTGAATAATTTGTCTGGCCGAACGCGCCTTTTTGTCCGTTGACGGACGACACATTGATCACGCGTCCCCAACCACGCTCGGCCATGCTGTCGATCACCGGTTTGGTCATGTTGAATACCGAATCGAGGTTGGTGTGCATGACCGCATCCCACGACTCTTTATCCATTTTGCGAAAGGTCGTGTCGCGCGTGATGCCGGCGTTGTTGACCAGCACGTCAATCGGCCCGCATTCAGATTGAATTTTAGCGACACCGGCCTGGCAAGATGCAAAATCCGCGACATCGATTTCATAGGCTTTGAAATCCATGCCTTGCTTTTTCATGTCCTCAAGCCAGGCGACGCGCTTGGTGTTGCCTGGCGAGCAAGTGGTGAGTACTTTATATCCCATGCGTGCAAGCTTGATGCAGATTGCTTCGCCCAGACCGCCCATGCCGCCAGTTACGATTGCCATGCGTTGTGTCATTGCTGTTCTCCTCAGTAAAAGATATCAAAGGGGCTATTAAAGGGGTTGCTAAAAAGTTTTTAAAAACAATAAGTTACAATATACATTCAGTGGGCGCTTTGGTCATCGACCGGGTCCGCCTTCGCGCGCACATAGCGCCCCGGTGCAGCTTCAATTTCAGGATAACCCTTGGCACCAAGCGCCACGCGTGCGGGCACTTTCCCGCCGCCATGCGGGGCGACCCACGCGCTCCAGTGCTTCCACCAGCTGCCGGGAACTGATGTTGCCCCTGCGAGCCAGGTTTCGGCATCGGGACCGATATCGCTGTTGAGCCAATAGTTGCGGCGATTAGCGGATGCCGGGTTGATGATGCCGGCGATGTGTCCGCTCGCGGAGAGCACAAAGGTTTGATCGCCCTTTAACAACTGCGTGCTGGCGTAAGCGGTTTTCCACGGTACGATGTGATCTTCGCGCGTGGCGAGCAGATAGGTTGGCAAATCAAGTTTGGTTAAATCGAGCGGCTTACCGCACACGTTGAGTTTGCCGGGCACGCGTAAACTGTTTTCGAGGTACGTGTGACGCATATACCACGCGTACATCGCGCCGGGCAGATTGGTGCTGTCGCAGTTCCAGTAGAGCAGATCAAACGCAGGCGGTGTTTTGCCCTTGAGGTAATTGTTGACGACATAATTCCAGATCAAATCGTTTGGCCGCAGGCTGGCGAATGTCATTGCCAGTTCGCGTCCGTGCAACACGCCACCATCGGCAAATTCATTTTCGCGTCGCTCGACATAGGCTTCATCGATAAATACCGACAGCTCGCCGGTATCGCAAAAATCAAGCATGGTGGCGAGGAAGGTGACGCTCGCCACCGGGCTTTGGCGTTTGGCTTTGAGCACGGCCAGCGCGCTGGCGAGCAAGGTGCCGCCGACGCAAAATGCCAGCGCATTAATTTTTTTCACGCCGCAAATATTGCGCATGGCTTCGATGGTGGCAATCAGCGCATCCACATAATCATCCCACGTGAGCTTGCCCAACTCAGGTGGCACGTTGCGCCATGACACCATAAACGCGGTGTGCCCTTGCTCGACGATGTAACGTGCGAGAGAATTTTCTGCCTGCAAATCCAGAATATAATATTTGTTGATGCACGGCGGCACCATCAGCAGCGGGCGCGAATGCACGGTCTCGGTCAATGGCCGGTACTGAATCAACTGCAAAACATCATTCTCAAAAACCACCGCGCCGGGCGTGGTGGCGATGTTGATGCCGATCTCAAACGCGCGCTCATCGGTCATCGAGACCATGCCTTTGGGCAGATCGGTACGCAGGTTTTGCAGGCCCTGCGCGAGGCTGGCGCCTTGCGTTTCCGTGGCGAGTTTGATTGCCTCTGGATTGCTCCACACGTAGTTGGCAGGTGATGCGGCATCTATCCACTGGTGGATCAGGAACGCTGCGCGCCTTTTTTCACGTGTCTCCAGATCAACGCCGCTGGCGATGGCATCCATCCACTGCGACGTAATCAGATACGATTGCGACAGCCAGCGATAATAGGGTTCGTGCCATTCAGCGCTGCGAAAGCGCCGGTCGATTATCGGCGTTGTAGTCAGTGCCGATTCAGGTGAGGTCGCCGATGCTGTAGTGGCGGTCCACAAGGCCATCTGTTGCTGGTACCACGCGTGCTGCAGTTGCTGCCAGCGTTGCGGGTTGCGCGTGAAATCCTGCGCCAGTTGTTGCAGCACCGCATTGGCGTCAATTTGACCTGCACCCTGACTGAATGGTTTTGTAGCATTCGCCAGCACATGCTGTTGAATGTCTGCCAGCGCTTCAGCAACAGTTTCGGCAATTTGACTGGGACGGGTTTGCGATGCGGTGTCGTTGGATTCGGACATTGTGCTTCACCAGGTGAGCAACGGTGCGATAGTGCATAAGCCCATTTTACATGGGCTTACCGGCAAATGTCTTGACTGCAACGCGGCAGCGCCTCAGCTGCCACCATGGGCAATCTCGCCCACCAGCCAGATTGTGGCGATGCCCAGCGCAATCAATACGACTTGCTGAATAGTCGCGCGAATTTCCGGTCGCCGGTGCAGGCCGGGTATCAGGTCTGCCACAGCCACGTATAGCATGCTGGCAGTGGCAAGGCTGATCAGCGTGCCGATCCATTGTTCCATGGTTTGCAGTGCGTAGTAACCCAGCAATCCGCCGACGACCATGGCGGCGCTTGACAGAAGATTCAGCGCAAACGCCTGCTGCCTGCTATATCCCGAGTGCAGCAAAATCAGAAAATCACCCACTTCCTGCGGCACCTCGTGTGCGATGATGGCCAGCGCGGTAACAATGCCGAGTTGCGTGTCGGCCAAAAATGCCGCTGCGATCAACACGCCATCGACAAAATTGTGAAAAGTATCGCCGATCAGAATCATCATGCCGCTGCGCCCATTGTCGTGTGCGTGACCGTGATGGGGTACCGGCGCTTGCAGCGGTGCGGCGGGTAAATGAGGATCGTGCGCTTCGCATTCCTCAATATGGCAGTGCCGCCACAGCACAAGTTTTTCGAGTATGAAAAACAGCAGCAAGCCGCCGAGAATGGTGGCCGCAGTCGTTTGAAGGTTGTCTGACCGGTTAAACGCGTGCGGCAGTAACTCGATAAACACGGCGCCGAGCAGCGCGCCTACCGCATAGCTGATCAAAATGGGCACGTGCGCCGCGCTGGCTCGTGATGCGATCAGCCACGCGCCGAGCACAGAAACAATACCGCCTGCGACGGTTGCTGTCAGTATCCAGGTTAAGGTGGTCATGATGGATGCTTCAGCCAGCATGAATTACCCGCTGGTGATTGAATGGCTGCTGTAGAGAGGAGGGCGGAGTATACGTCAATCCACGGCGTCAATAGGATTGCAAAGGCTGAACAACGTGCCACATCAAGCGTCAGGCACCCGTAGTATCAGGTGCACGACGCTTCAGTTCACAGACAATCGCTGGCGGTCACGTGCCAAAGAAGGCCTTGACTTTGTCCATCCAGCCTTTGGCGCGCGGGTTGTGCTCGCCAGCGCTGCGTTTGTCGATTGAATCCAGCTCCAGCAGCAACTCGCGCTGGCGTGCCGTCAGATTCACTGGTGTTTCGACAACCACGTGACACATCAGATCGCCATGAGTACTGGAGCGCACGCCTTTTATGCCCTTGCCACGCAGACGGAATGTCTTGCCGGATTGCGTTTCAGAAGGAATTTTGATTTTGGCGTAGCCGTCCAGCGTCGGTATTTCGATATCGCCACCCAGCGCGGCAGTGGTAAAACTGACCGGCATTTCGCAGTGCAGATCATTCTGTTCACGTTGAAAAACGGTGTGCGGTTTGATGTGAATTACCACATACAAATCACCCGATGGGCCACCGTTGGAGCCTGCTTCGCCTTCGCCTGAAAGTCGGATACGGTCGCCTTCATCGACACCGGCCGGTATTTTGACGGCCAGTGTTTTGTGCTGCTTGATCTTGCCGCTGCCCGTGCACGCGCTGCAGGGACTGGCGATTGTTTTGCCCGAACCATGGCACTTGGGACAAGTTTGTTGAATGGAAAAAAAGCCCTGCTGTATGCGTACTTGCCCCTGGCCTTTGCAGGTGGCGCAGGTAACGGGGTGTGTGCCAGCTTTGGCGCCAGAACCCTTGCAGAAATTACATTCTTCGAGTGCGGGAATGCGGATGCGCGTTTCAGTGCCACGCGCGGCTTCTTCGAGCGAGACCTCGAGGTTGTAACGTAAATCAGCGCCGCGGTAGACGCTGGATCGCTGCCGCCCACCACCAAAAATATCGCCGAAAATATCGCCAAAGGCATCGGAGAAGTTGCCGTAACCCGCCCCGGCACCCGCAGCAGCCGATGCATCAACGCCTGCGTGACCATACTGATCATAGGCCGCGCGCTTGTTCGCATCGGACAGTATTTCGTAGGCTTCTTTGGCTTCCTTGAAATGGTCTTCAGCCTTGGGATTATCCGGGTTGCGATCCGGATGCCATTTCATCGCGAGCTTGCGATACGATTTTTTTAAATCGTCTTCAGACGCATCGCGATTGACGCTGAGTACTTCGTAATAATCTTTTTTTTGAGCCATGGTTTTCTGTCAGGCGTGAGGAGATTGGCGCGAGATGAAATGCGAACGGGGTGAAGAACTTTCGCTCCTCACCCCACGCAACGTGCGATTCACACCGTTATTTTTTGTCTTTTACCTCGGTAAACTCAGCGTCGACCACATTGCCGTCATCCTTTTTGCCGGCTTCTGCTTTTGCGTCACCCGCCGCTGCGCCTGCGCCTGCGCCGGCTGCGCCAGCAGACGACTGCTGCTTGGCCTGTTCTTGCGCGTACATTTTTTCGGCCAGTTTTTGCGATGCTTCAGTCAGTGTTTTGGATTTTGCCTCAATGGTGTCTTTGTCCGCTGTCTTCAATGCCTCTGCGGCATCTTTCAAGGCGGTCTCGATTGCGGACTTTTCATCCACCGACAATTGCTCGCCGTGATCTTTCATCATCTTCTGCACGGAGTGTATGAGCGCATCGCACTGGTTGTGTGCGTTGACCAGTTCCAGTGCCTTTTTGTCTTCTTCGGCATGAGCCTCGGCATCTTTCACCATGCGTTGAATTTCTTCTTCGCTCAAGCCGGAACTGGCCTGAATCTTGATTTTGTTCTCTTTGCCAGTGGCTTTGTCTTTGGCCGACACATGCAGAATACCGTTGGCGTCGATGTCAAACGTGACTTCAATCTGTGGCATGCCGCGCGCTGAAGGCGGAATGTCGGTCAGGTTGAACTGCCCCAGCGATTTATTGGCTTTGGCCACATCGCGTTCGCCTTGCAGCACATGAATGGTCACCGCAGTCTGGTTGTCTTCCGCCGTGGAAAATACCTGATTCGCCTTGGTCGGGATGGTGGTGTTTTTCTGGATCAACTTGGTCATCACGCTGCCCAGCGTTTCAATGCCGAGTGACAGCGGCGTCACGTCGAGCAGCAGCACGTCCTTGACGTCGCCTTTTAATACGCCGGCCTGAATGGCTGCACCCACTGCAACGGCTTCGTCGGGGTTCACGTCCTTGCGCGGCTCTTTGCCGAAGACTTCTTTAACTTTCTCTTGCACCTTTGGCATGCGTGTCTGGCCGCCGACGAGAATCACGTCTTCGATGTCGGAAATTTTTACACCAGCGTCTTTGATGGCGATTTCGCAGGGCCGGATGGTCCGCTCGATCAACTCTTCGACCAGCGCTTCAAATTTGGAGCGGGTAATCTTGATGGCCAGATGCTTGGGCCCGGATTGATCGGCCGTGATATAGGGCAGATTCACCTCGGTTTGCTGGGAGCTGGATAATTCGATTTTCGCCTTCTCCGCAGCGTCTTTCAGCCGTTGCAGGGCAAGCATGTCTTTGCGCAGATCGACGCCGGATTCTTTTTTGAATTCATCGCACAGGTAATCCATTAGGCGCTGGTCAAAATCTTCGCCGCCGAGAAACGTGTCGCCGTTGGTGGAGAGCACTTCAAACTGGTGCTCGCCATCGACTTCTGCAATTTCAATGATCGACACGTCAAAGGTGCCGCCGCCCAGATCGTACACCGCGATTTTGCGATCGCCCTTCTTCTTGTCCATACCAAAGGCAAGCGCGGCCGCCGTCGGCTCATTGATAATGCGCTTGACTTCAAGTCCGGCGATGCGACCAGCGTCTTTGGTGGCCTGACGCTGTGAGTCGTTAAAATAGGCAGGCACCGTAATGACGGCTTCGGTGACCGGCTCGCCGAGGTAATCTTCGGCGGTTTTTTTCATCTTGATCAGTACTTGCGCGGACACTTCCTGTGAGGCGATTTTCTTGCCGCGTACTTCAACCCAGGCGTCGCCGTTTTCAGCCTTGACGATTTTGTAGGGCATCAGGTCGATGTCTTTTTGCACTTCTTTTTCTTCAAAGCGGCGACCGATCAGGCGCTTTACCGCGTAGAGCGTGTTCTTGGGGTTGGTGACCGCCTGACGCTTGCCGGGCGCACCGGTGAGAATTTCATCGTCGTCCATGTACGCCACGATTGACGGCGTGGTGCGCGCGCCTTCGGAATTTTCGATCACCTTGGGCACGCCATTTTCCATGACGGCGACGCAGGAGTTGGTGGTGCCTAAGTCTATGCCTATGATTTTGCTCATTTTATTACCCTAGTATACAAAGTTTCGATGTGTTCTATATGGGGCTGCAGCGGACAGTTTCAATCAAGCCGTTTCCGCTTTTGCCTTGGCTACCGTCACCAGCGCAGGGCGGATGACGCGATCATTCAGTTTGTAGCCTTTTTGCAGTACGCTCACCACGGTGTTGGGTTCGGCATCCGATTCAACCATGCTGATGGCCTGATGACGATGCGGATCAAATTTTTGGCTGACCGGGTTTTCTTCGGCAAGCCTGTATTTGTCAAACGCGGCGTTCAATTGCTTCAGCGTGAGTTCGACGCCACCTTTGAGGTTTTCCGCCGAGGCATTTTCGGTGGCGAGCGCGGCTTCGAGACTGTCTTTCACCGCCAGTAACTCGGTGGCGAAATTTTCTACCGCGTACTTGTGTGCGGCGGTGACGTCCGCCTGGGCACGCTTGCGCACGTTATCGGTCTCGGCTTTTGCGCGCAGAAAAGCGTCACGATGCTCTTGCGCGGCGGTCTCCGCTTTTTGCAGCAGCTCTTCTAGCGTGGGTGCGGCAGGTTGTGCGGGAGAGGCTGCGCCCGCATCAGTTTGATTGGCAGCCGATTGCTCTTGTGCAATACCGGGTTCGTTTTGGGGTGCTTCGGTCATACTAGGTCTCCGATTAACTTTACCCACGTTGGGGCGGAAATCGCGAATTCAAGTATATTCGTAATACTTTATAAGTAATTGTTTTTAAAGGATAAATATTGCCAATGTGAATGCGGTTGCCGTTTATAGATGCGCAGGAGAATCAGGGTGTCCGGTTACTAAAGCTAAGGCGGGTTCGGCGTGATTGTACCGCCAGGCTCAGCGCGTAACGTTGTCGAGCGACTCAACGCTAACACGGCTGCGCGCAGTCTTCCCAGCCTCGAAATTAGGCCGTTCATCTTAACGATTGCTCGCTGCAGGGACAAACCGGCACCTTGTCTGTCTTCAAATTATTGCATTAACGCATGGGCTGGTCTGGCTGCTGTAAGCCGTTTGCCTAATACTCAGACAAACCCGTAGAATAGTTTTTTCATTCCGTCCAGGATTGGTTTTGTGAACAAACTGTTGGGCATGCTGGCTTTTGTGAAAGTGGCCGACAGTGGCAGCTTTACCTCAGCGGCTACGCAATTGGGCGTGTCGGTTTCTGCTGTGGCAAAAGCCGTCGCGCGGTTGGAAGAAGAGCTGGGCATACAGTTGCTGGTGCGCTCCACGCGCCGCCTTGCGCTGAATGATGACGGGCGTGATTACTACGCGCGCTGCCTGCAGATTCTGAATGATATTGAAGACGCCGAAGCGTCACTCAAAAGCGCTGGAGAAACACCGAAGGGACAGTTGAAACTGTCATTTCCGGCACTGTTCGGGCGACTGACGTTTCTGCCGCGTGTGGCGGAGTTTAACCAGCGTTATCCCGATATCGTGCTGAACATAGCGCTCGATGACCGGCAGGTGGATTTGATTGAGCGCGGGCTTGATCTGGCGGTGCAGGTGGGCGAAATCAATAATCCGCGTTACATAGCACGGGTGCTGAATCGCGGGCAGCGCGTCACCTGCGCCACGCCAGCGTATTTCAAGGTGCATGGGCAGCCGCAAATGCCGGACGATTTAACGCAGCACTGCTGTATCGCCAGCGCGCTGTTTCCGGTGTGGCCCTATAGCGTGAAAGGCAAGCGTGTCGAAATTGCGGTGCGCGGGCCGCTGGTGCTGACGGGCGGGGATGCCGTGCGCGAGGCGGCGTTGCTGGGCCTGGGTATCGTGCAATCAAACTGGTGGACCGTGCGACATGATCTGGCCGAGGGCAAGCTGATCGAGGTGTTAAAGTCGTATGCGATTGAAGGCCAACCGATCAGCGTGGTGTATCCGCCCACGCGCCACGTGCCGCGCAAGCTGCGTGTGATGATTGATTTTCTGGTGGAAATTACGCGTCTCACACCGGATGACCCGCCGCTGCGATTGCGGAAATAACGCCCACATAGTTTCAATACGTGGTTCATATTACCAGGCTGTAGATGTGCGTATCATGGCTGCCTTTGGCTATTACCACAGACTCTGGAGAACACCATGCGTTTAGGCTATTTCACCATGCCGCTGCACCCGCAGGAGCGCAGCTGCACCGATACATTGCAGGAAGACCGCGAGGCGATCATTCTTGCTGACAAGCTGGGTTTTTATGATGCCTTTGTCGGCGAACATCTTACCGAGAAAACCGAGAACGTCACCAACAGCCTGTTGTTTCTGGCGACGCTGATCAGTGACACCAAATCCATCAAGCTCGGGACGGGCACGTCTAATTTGTCGCAGCAGCATCCGGTGCTGTTCGCGTCACATGCAGCCATGTTCGATCATCTGGCCAAAGGGCGGTTTATTTTCGGCGTGAGTGCTGGCGCATTGAGGTGTGATGCGGAAGCGCTGGGCAACATCAATGAAGACCGCAACAAGATGTTTGCCGAGTGCATCGATGTGATTCTCGCGATATGGGAGCGTGACACACCGTACGATATTGATTTCCCGAACAACCGGTACAAGGTCACCGTGAAAAACACGCGTGATCTGGCCATCGGCCGCGGGCATCTCTACAAGCCGTATCAGCAGCCACGGCCAGAAATTGTCGGCACGGTGGTGGCACCATTTTCCAAGGGCGTCACGCTCATGGGCCAGCGCGATTTTCATCCGCTCTCAGCGAATTTCCTGTTTCCTAAATGGCTGCCCAGCCATTGGGCGAATTACAGTCAGGGCAAACAAAACGTGGGGCAAACCGCCGATCCCGCAGACTGGCGCATCGCGCGCACCATTTTTGTCGCGGACGACGACAAGGTTGCCAAAAATTACGGGCGCGATGATCCCAACAGTCCGTATCGCTTTTACTGGAAGATGCTCACCTACAAAATGTTTGCGGGTGGCCGTCAGGCAATTTTCAAGAACGATCTTGCTGAGCCCGATTCAATGATTACCGAAGACCGCGTGCTCGATAATCTGGTGATTCACGGTTCAGTTAACAGCGTGGTGGATCAAATTCTCAAGCTGCGCGAAGAAACCGGCGATTTTGGCGAGCTGGTCTACGCTGGCATGGATTGGGTTGATCCCCGATTGGCCAAGCGCTCAATGGAGTTGATGGCGACAGAAGTGATGCCACGCGTGAATAAAGCCATTGCGGCGGGGGCAGAAAAATCTCGGGCGGCCTAACGGCAGATAGTGATTCTGGTCTTTAAATCGCGAGGGTAAACTGGCAGAATGATAAACCGTAACTATTTGTTTTTATTGATAATTTCAGCTTTGTGTGCAGATGCGTCAGCACACGGCGCGCAAGCTGCTGCGGGGTATCCCGTGCGCCCGATACGCTGGGTAACATCCACTGCCGCGGGTTCCGGTTCGGACGTGGTTGCACGCATACTGTCGCCGCGTTTGTCGGAGTTGCTGGGCCAGCAAGTGGTTGTAGACAATCGTCCCGGCGCCAGTGGCCTGATCGCCGCCGAGCTGGTGTCCCGCGCGGCGCCCGACGGCTATACGATATGGGTCGTCACCCTGACGCAACTCATCAGCACCACGCTATATGACCGGTTTCATCTGGCACGCGGGTATGTGCCGGTCGGCTACATCGGTGGTACACCGTTTGCCATTGTGACCAGTTCAGCACTGCCGGTAAAAACCACGGCTGAATTTATAGCCTATGCCAAATCGAAGCCGGATTTTGTCATGTATGGCACGGGCGGCACCGGCACCAGCGCGCATCTGTGCATGGAGCTGTTTCAGTCGATGGCGGGCGTAAAGCTGGTGCATGTGCCGTACAAAGCCAGTGCGCTGGCGATGACCGAAGTCATGGGCGGCCAAATGCACGCTACCTGCACCGCAGCGCCGACGCTGTCGCTTATTGCGGGCGGACAAAAAGCACGCGTCATGGGGGTGACCACGCTTGCGCCCACGCCGCTGGCGCCGGGCCTGCCCACCATTGCCGAAACGCTGCCGGGCTACGAACTCAACGGCTGGTACGGCCTGCTGACGCCCCCCAACACGTCACAGCCCATCATCTCGCGGCTGAATCGTGAATTCACCAAGCTCGTTACCATGCCTGACATACGCGAACGCATGCTCGGCGTGGGCGTGGAGCCTGCGCCGTCCACACCGGCGGAATTCAGCGCGTTTTTGAAAAAGGAAACTGAGCGCTTTAGCAAGGTGCTGAAGGACGCTGGAGTTAAGGCGACGAATTAAGGACGACGAACCGCACGCGGTTTTTTTGGAAGGGCACCGCAGCGCAGCGTGCAAAGCAGCGAAGCAATAAAACAAGCCATCGCCACCCGTGCTCACAGTGCGCCGACAGCGAGCGACGGGCGTGGTCTGGTTTTTTGCGCTGAGCGGGATATTGCGTTATTTAATTCTCAGCAGTGTCGCCGCGGTTTCACCCAGGATCGCGATGCGCTCGTCGTCACTCAGGCTGGGCGTATTGAGGATGTGATCCACCGCTTTGTCTTCCCATGGGTAGGGGTAATCGGTGCCGAGCATGATCTGGCTCGACCCTACGTTCGCCGCAAGATGGCGCAACGCCTCCGGCGTGAAAATGAGCGCATCGTAGTAGAGCTGCTTCAGATACTCAGTCGGCCGTTTCTTGAGCGTGCGATTGCAGCGTTGCGGGAACGTAAGGCAGCCGTGATCGGAGCGATCCATGTACGACGCGAGGTAGCCGCCGCCATGCGCGGAACAAATCTTCAGCCCCGGGAACAGGTCGAGCGTTCCTTCAAAAATCAGATGCGACAGTGCGATCGTGGTATCCAATGGATTGCCGATGACGTTGTCGAGCACGCCGTTGCCTTTCAGTCGCCGCCCTAGGTCGGGTGTGCCCTGCGGGTGCAGGAAGACGAGAATGTCGAGCTCCTCGCACTTGCGCCAGAACGGGTGAAACTTCGGATCTGCGAACTCATGGTCACCCACGCTCGCACCGACTGCTACACCACGCAAACCGAGCTTCTTCACTGCATGATCGAGCTGCTGCACGGCAAGGTCGGGGAACTGGAGGGCAACTGAAGCATAAGCGACGAAACGGTCGGGATTGCGTGCGCAGATATCCACAAGTCCTTCGTTGTTCAACCGCACAACTTCCGCAGCGGTATCGCGATCGGCCCCATACCAGAACGGATTAATGCTGAGCGCTTCGATGTCGATGCCCTGTACGTCCATGTCACGCAGCCGCGTCGTCACATCTTCCATGACGATGGTTCCGACATGGTGATTGTAGGCGTCCTGGTCGAGCAGCTTCGAAGCCGCAGGGATTTGACAATGCGCATGCACATCGATGGTTTTCACGCGGCGGCCCTTGACCACGACTTCGCGGCGCTTGACCGCCGGTTGCACCGAGCTCACGCCTGATTGCGCTGCCGCTGCAAGCTGCGGTTCCTGCGCGGCAGCGGCGATCAGTCCGCAGCTGGTGAAAACAATCGCGGGATTCACCCCGCGCGTATTATTGGTTGCGTTTTGCGTGTGCATTACGTACTCCTCCGTTGGTTGGATGCAATACTATTCTAATCTTGAAAACTTTCTGTTGGATAGACCAGAGCAAACAGCAAAATGGGCTAATTTGCAATCAATTGCAATATCGTAGCGCAATGTGGGTTCGCTCACCTTGCTTAGGCGATGCACATGCCGCTAAACTGACCTAGAATTCGGTTGCGGATTGTCAAAATTCCATGCATTGTTTGCCTGCGTCAAACCAGTTAGGCAGCCGGAGAGCGCCAGTCCATGTCAGTTGATTGATCAACCGGAGGATACTATGACCCCTGTCAAGTGTGCCGCAGCGGGTTTGTTTTTGACTGTCACAGTAGGTAACGCTGCCAATGCTGCGGAAGCCAATTATCCCAACCGTCCGATCCGATTCATCGCGCCATTCGTGCCCGGTGGGCCGAGCGACATTCTCGCGCGTCTGCTGGGCCAAAGGCTGAACGAAAGCATGGGACAGCAGGTGGTGGTTGATAATCGCGGCAGCGCCGGCGGCATCGTCGGCTTCGAGCTTGGCGCGAAGGCCGCACCGGATGGCTATACCATCATGATCGCGACCTACAGCGGGCTCACGGTGAACCCCAGCACCTACCGCAAGTTGCCATACGATCCGGTGCGCGACTTTCAGCCGGTCACGCAGCTCACCGTTGGCCCCAGTGTGCTGGTGGTGAATCCATCCGTCGGCGCAAAGACGTTGCAGGATTTCGTGGCGTTGGCCAAAGTCAAAGCGGGCGGGATCAATTACGCGTCAACCGGTCATGGCAACCTGCTGGTCACCGAGCAATTCAAGGCGATCGCAGGCATCAATCTGGTCAACGTGCCGTACAAAGGCACCGGGCAAGCGCTGGTTGCGCTGATCAGCGGGGAAGTGCAAATGATGACAATGAACCCGCTGGTTGCAATGCCCCACATGAAATCGGGCAAGTTGCGCGGTTTGGCGGTGACGACGATTGATCGCAGCCCGGTGATGCCCGATATTCCGACCGTCGCGGAATCCGGCTTTCCCGGCTACGAGTCAATTCAGTGGCATAGCATCATCATGCCCGCGCGCACCCCGCGGCCGATCGTGAACCGGCTACACGGGGAACTGGTCAAAATATTAAAGCAGCCCGACGTGATCGAGCGTTTTCACGGGCAGGGGGTCAAGCCCGTGGGTTCAACCCCGGAACAACTCGCGGCGCTGATCAAAGCAGAAATCCCGATGTATGCGAAATTGGTGAAGCAGATCGGGCTTGAGCCGCTGTGAACGGCGCGCCACAACGGCGTTAGACGGAATACCCTATCACGCTGTTGCCGAAATTGACCGTATTGCGGATTTACGATAATAGCGCTGACTGTGGACTAACCGCAATTTTGTGTAAACTGCGCCTTTGCTATCTTCACATTTTTCACACGACGATCAAGGGAAGCGCAACATGGAACTCAAGTCACGGCGTCACACGACGCAAGATATCGGCAGTGCCATTGAACTTTGTTATACCAACGGCTGGACAGACGGTTTGCCGGTGGTGCCGCCTACCGCGGAGCGTGTTGAAGCGATGCTGGCGGCAGCGAAGCTTGATCCGCAGCACCAACTGGCGTTTATCGAAAACCGGCAGACCAAGGTGACCGCAGAAAAAGTCGCGATCAATGCGGTGATGGCCGGTTGCAAGGCGGAATACATGCCGGTGGTGGCCGCTGCGGTTGAGGCGATTGCCGATCCGAAGTACGGTTATCACGGCCCGGCTACGAGCACGGGTGGTTCAGCAGTGTTCATGTTGGTGAATGGCCCGATTGCGAAGCAGTTGGATATCAACTCCGGCGATAACCTGTTTGGCCCCGGCTGGCGTGCGAATGCCACCATTGGCCGCGCGATACGGCTGGTGATGCGCAATGTGATTGGCACGCTGCCCGGCGAACTGGATCGCAGCAGCATGGGTCACGGCGGCAAGTACAGCTTTTGCATTGCCGAAAATGAAACCGAAACCAGCCCGTGGCCGCCGTTTCACACCACGCGCGGATTCAGCCGCCAGCAGAATGCGGTGACTGTGTTCGCGGCATTTGCGCCGCATCAGATTTCTAACGGCTTGAGTTCGGCGCCCGATGGCGTGCTGACAACCCTGTGCGCCAACATGCGTTTCTCGGCGGGTACCAATCGCCGTCCGCAATACGCGCTGGTGTTTCCCGGTGAGCATCAACTGGTGATGAAAAAGGCCGGGTGGACGCGCGAGCAAGTGCAAAACTATTGCTTTGAGCATGCGCAATGTTCGATGGCAGAAATCAAGCGTGCCAATATCGCGCCGGGCGCTGTCACACCGGAAGATGAAACCACCAAGATTTCAATTGTGGAAACGCCGCAGGATTTCATAGTGGTGGCGGCGGGTGGTATTGCCGGCGTGCAGGCATCGTATATTCCGGGCTGGGGTGGCAAGGCCGGTTCGCAAAGCGTGACCAAAGAAATCAAGTAATCGTAAGTATTTGTATTTATTGTTAATTTTTAAAAGGAGATCGGCATCATGACAGTGCAATTGCTGGATCCGACTACCGAAATTTCGGGTCGGCGAATTAACTATGTGCCTCGGCCCAAGTCGTTAAAGGGCCTGCGTGTGGGGCTTATCGACAACACCAAGCATAACTCTGACCAGCTGCTGATGCGCATTGCGGACATACTCGAAAAAGAGCATGGCACCACGTCGCGCGTCATCCGCCGCAAGAAGAGTTCCGGCGCCGCGCCGCACGCGGAAATCATCGAGGAATACAAAGGCAACGTGGATGTTATCGTTGCCGGCGTTGGTGATTGAGGGTCATGCAGCTCGGGCAGTGTGCTCGACAGCATCGTATTTGAACAGCAAGGTATTCCTTCCGCGTCAATCATCACGCACGTGTTCAGGGCCACCGGCAACGCGATGGCACGCACGTGGGGACTCGAAGGTTTCCGTTTTCTCGAAATGCCGCATCCGATTGCCAATCTCACCGATGCGCAGCTCGATCAGCGCGCCAAAGAGATCGCGCCGGAAGTGGTGAAGCTGCTGATGGAAGGGCAGGTCGGCTAGTTACTGGCGACTGACGCAGCGGCCACGCAAGGCATCGTGCCTTTCGTGGCCGTTTTTTTGTGGGCAAGATGGATCGTTACGAATCAAGTGGAGCAGGCATGAACAACGTCACTTTTGCTATGGCAATCGGCGTATTTTTCGGGCTGCCTAGCGTGGCGGCAGCACAGGCGTATCCCGCGAAGACGGTGCGTATCATCGCGGGGTTCCTGCCGGGTGGATTTGCAGATACCGCCAGTCGCATTGTGGCGCAGCAACTGAGCATTGCGTGGGGGCAGCCGGTGATCGTCGAAAATCGCCCTGGCGCGAACGGCCTGATCGCTGGCGACATCACGGCAAAATCGGCGCCCGATGGTCATACCTTGTTCATGTCGTCTGCGGGTCTGACGATCAACCCTTTGCTCTATACACGGCAGCAGCGTGATCCCCTGAAAGACTTCACTGCGGTGTCGCTGGTAGCGGGCATCCCCAACGTGCTGGTGGCGCATCCGTCGGTGCCCGCTAAAAACGTTAATGAACTGCTTGCGATTGCGCGGTCCCGTTCGGGCGCCCTAACACAGGCATCGGCCGGCACGGGCTCTCCGGGACATCTTTCCGGTGAACTATTGCAACTGATCGCGAACGTGAAATTTATCCACGTGCCGTATAAAGGTTCCAGCCCAGCGCTGATCGATGTGATGGGCGGACACGTGGATTTGTCATTTCCGTCCATTTCATCGTCGGTGGCCTTGGTTAAAGAGCGCAAATTGCGCGGTGTGGGAGTAACCATGACCAAACGCTCGCCGCTGCTACCGGAAGTACCGGCCATCAGCGAAAGCGTACCCGGCTATGAGATGGTGGGCTGGTACGGTCTGGTTGGCGCGGTGGGTATGCCAAAAGACGTTACGGCAAAAATTAATGCAGAGGTCGCGCGCATGCTCACCGTGGCGGATGTGCGCGAACGTTTTCTGCGCGAAGGCGCTGTACCCATAGGCGGTACGCCGGAGGAATTCACCGCGTTTCTGGCCCAGGATCAGGTGAAATGGGTCAAGGTGATCAAGGCAGCAAACATCAAACCCAGCGAGTAGTTCGCTAGGTCAATTTGCCCGCAGCCTGCAATTCGTCATAGCGTGCTGCCAGCGCGCGATATAGTGCATCGGGCAAACCCTCGCCGGTGGTGCTCATCGAATCCAGCATCGCCGCCATGTGCACATTGTCTTCCGCACCATCCCAGTGTTTTTTGTATTCGCCCGTCTTGTAACCGCGATCCTGGCGGAAATGGTTCAGCACGTTCTTGGAAACATATTCCCTGCACAGCGCCTCCGCCGTCAATTCGACCGCAGCGAACAACTCCACCACCAGCGGCATGCACAGCCTGCGCACAGCGGACAACGCCGAGAGCAATTCAAGCTGCTGGCGCATATCCAGCCTAGTCAGATCGTAGTGCGTGCCGTCAAATGTGACGGCATCGCCGGATGTCCAGTCGGCTGCTATCGCTTGCGCAGCGGCAGCATGATTGCCGTCCGCGCGCAGCAAGTATTCCGACAATACAAAATGCCAGATGTCGATCAACTCAATGCGCAGTTGCGGCATATCGGGCGACTGCTTTTTCCACCATTTCCAGCCGTAGTGTTCAAGTGCCTCGGTCGCTTCCACCAGCACGGCGCGCAAATAGGCGTGGCGTTTGGAGAGCCAGTCCGGGTCGATTTTCTGATTCATGCTGTCCTGCAATTCCAGCATGGCGAGCAGCATGGCATTGTTTGGGGCTTTCATGGATATTGGCTTTCGGCTTTTACAAGATTGAGCGGCGGATTGTACGCGAGGCGCTCTGATGTGAGTTCGTTTGAATTACAATCAACGCATCATGACAAATCCTGTTTTTTTAAGCGCGTTCGATCTCACCTGGGCAGACCTTGCGGCAGTGCTGCTGTTTGCCGGCGGCTGGATCGCTTACGTCTACTTCGCGGATTCGCAGGGCCAGCGCGTACCGAGCCTGCATACCAGCATGGATCGCTTTCGCCGCCAGTGGATCGTGCAGATGATCGGCCGCGACAATCGCATGATGGATGTCAACGTGATGCGCAATATTACGCGTAGCTCACAGTTTTTTGCCTCGACCACCATGCTGATATTAGGTGCACTGATCGCGGCGATGGGTTATGTGCCGCAGGCTCAGGACTTGGTGTCGGGTCTGCCGTTTACCGTCAAGGCTTCGGCACGACTGCTCGAAATCAAATTGTTGTTGATGGTGGTGATTTTTGTGGTGGCGTTTTTCAAGTTTTCGTGGGCGATACGGCAGCTGAATTTTTGCGGCATTCTGATGGCGGCCACACCCAAAACACCGGTGGGCGACCCTGAGCAACTGGCGGCGCATATCAATCGCATTGCGCGCATCACCTCGTACGCAGGATCAAATTTCAATCACGGTTTACGCTCGTATTATTTCGCGCTGGCGGCCATGGCTTGGCTGTTACATCCATGGCTGATGGTGGTTGCTACGTTCGGCGTGATCTACATTCTGCACCATCGTGAATTCAAATCGAAAACGCTGCTGGCGCTGGTGGATGAAGATACGTCGGCCGAATTGAAAATCTGAAATATCGTAAGATATTGTTTTAAAACAACAATCGCTACGTTACTTTAGCGTAACTCGACAGCACCACGTCGTCGTACTTCAGGCGAAACGCGCCGCCCACACCTGCGGGCAAATCGGATATCGCTTCAAGCTGTGCGTGTTTGGGCAGATCCACGGCATCGGCGACTGCGCTACTGATGAGAATTTCGTGTGCGGTGGCGACATCTTCGCCGAGCTTGCATGCGGTGTTGACCTCTGCGCCGTAAACATCCTGATCGCCGATGCGCAACACATCGCCGTAACCGATGCCAATGCACAGCAGCACTTTTTCTTCGGGCGTCAGATGTTCGCTGTGGCTACGACAGCGATTTTGCATGGCGATAGCGCTGCGCACGGCGTCATCGACACTGCGGTAAATCACCATTAAGCTGTCGCCTTCAGTCTTGAGCAGAATGCCGTTGCCGTGTTGAATCACCGGCACCAGCAGTCGGTGCGATTCGTAGATTGTTTGCAGAAAATGAATAATGCCGAACTTCGCTACGCTGCGCGAAAAACCCGAAAGATCGGTGTAGAGCACTGCGCGTTTTTCGCCAAACAGATTCCAGATGCGTTTGTCGAGGCGTTCCTTGTTGGCGCCGGGCTTGAGCCGTTCTTCGATTAACAGCTCAAGCCGGTCTTCCGAGGCCCGTGAGCCGATTTGCCGGACGAATGCCATGAATATCTCCTTGACGGCGGGTTGACGGTGCGTCGGTTTTCAATAAAGATGTATTGTAAATCATCAAAATGTTCTACCCATAAAGGAAAACAATAATGAGCAAAGCCAAAGGCGTTAGAGAAGTTGCCTACGTAGACGTGCGTCAGGCGGGGGGCCACAGTCATGCGCATACGCACGATCAATTCGGGCAGCAGGCATGGTTTGATTGCGCGGGCGGAGGTCAAGTGGTGGTGCAAGGCAAAACGGCGTACGTCGGCAACATGCGCAATCCGGCCGGCACGCTGGTGATTGATGTATCCGACCCCAAGCACCCCAGACAGATCGGCGAAATCAATATGCCCACCGGCACGCATTCGCACAAGGTGCGCGTGCACGGCGATATCATGATCACCAACCGCGAGGTGCTGGGCGGACACGCACTGAAAGGCGAAGTGCCGCCAGCGGGTTATACCGGTGGTCTGTCGATCTGGGATATTTCTAATCCGGCTAAGCACAAACTGATTACGAATTGGGACGCCACCGACAAGAGTGCGGCCAACTACGCGCGCGGCGTGCATCGTTTCGATTTCGATGGCCGCTACGCTTACATCTCGCCGACGATGGACGGCTATCTCGGCAACATCGTAGTGATCCTCGATTTGATCAACCCGGCCAAGCCGGTGGAAGTCGGCCGCTGGCACATGCCGGGCCAGTGGACAGCCGGCGGCGAAACGCCCACGTGGAAAGGCTCGCATCACAAATGCCATCACCCGCTGCGCCAGGGCAATCGTCTCTACACGAGTTATTGGTACGGCGGCTTTGTGATTCTCGACATCGAAGACATGTCTAAGCCGAAACTCATTTCGCACGTAGACTGGAGCCCGCCGTTCCCGTGGCCCACGCACACCTGTCTGAAAATGCCGTTCAAAATACAAGGCCGCGACATCATGGTGGTGTCGGATGAAGACGTAGGCCGTCTCGAAGGTTGTGATACGCCGTATCCCGCCGCTTTTCTGTGGGTGGTGGATATTTCGGACGAGAAAAATCCCGTGCCGATTTCATCGTTTCAGCTGGAAGATATGCCCGATGAACCGCAACCGGCGATGACGGGTTGTCATCAGCCGTGTGAAATTGTGACTGGAACCGAAATTCCCGTGGCGTGGTTTGCCAATGGCTTGCGCATTATTGATATCGCTAAACCGCATGCGCCGAAGGAAGTGGCTTACTTCATGCCAGATGTACCGCCGGGGTGTCCGCGTGTGCAGAGTAATGATGTTACCGTGGATGATCGCGGATTGATTTATTTGTTGGATCGGGTGCGAGGGTTGCATATATTGGAGCGGGTTTGATATCTCGTCCCTTACGAAGAATTTTTGTAAGTAATTGTTTTTAAAGAATAATAATTTAGAGTGCCGATATGAACATCACCGTCCTCGACGACTACCAGAATATGGTGCGCAGCCTTGAAGCCTACAAACTCGTCGCCCATCACAACGTAACCATCTGGAACGATCACACCAAAAACGAAGACGTTCTCGCCGAGCGCTTGAAAGATGCCGAAGCGCTGGTGCTGATCCGCGAGCGCACGCCAATCCGTGCGCCGCTGATTGCGCGCTTGCCGAAACTCAAGCTCATCAGTCAGCGCAGTGTATATCCGCATGTCGATGTTCCAGCGCTGACTGAGCGCGGGATTTTGCTGTGCTCGGATATGCATCCAGGTCGGCCTTCGTATGCGACTGCGGAATTGACCTGGGGGCTGGTGCTGGCAGCGATGCGCAAGATTCCGCAGGAGGTTGCGGCACTGAAGGCGGGCCGTTGGCAATCGACCATGGGCCTGGGTCTCAAGGGCAAGACGCTGGGTATCTATGGCTACGGGCGGATCGGTGCGGTTGTGGCTGGATACGGCAAGGCCTTTGGCATGAAAGTGCTGGTCTGGGGACGCGAGGGTACGATCGAGCGCGCGAAGGCTGATGGCTACTCGGCAGCGCGCAGCAAAGAGGCTTTTTTTGAAGAGTGCGATGTGATCTCGCTGCACATGCGGCTGGTGGATGGCACACGTGGCATCGTCAAGGCCGCCGATCTGGCGCGCATGAAGCCGACAGCGCTGATCGTGAACACCAGCCGTGCGCCGCTGATCGAAAGCGGTGCGCTTGAGGCTGCATTGAAGCTCGGTCGCCCCGGCATGGCAGCGGTGGATGTGTTTGAAACCGAGCCGGTTCTGGGTGCTGCGCATCCACTGATCGCGATGGATAACGCCGTTTGCACGCCGCACATAGGCTACGTGGAGCGCGGCGGTTACGAAGGGCAATTCACCAGTTCGTTTGGCCAGATTATTGCTTACCTCGAAGGCAAGTCGGTTAACATGGTGAATCCAGAGGCGTTGGACCACGCACGCAAGTGATGGGCGTCTCTGCGCTTGTACGCCGCCGGGCTGGTTTTGCGTTAGTTGTACTGTCTGAATCACACGAAAGAAAATCATGAAATCGACTATCGCTGCATTATGGGTAGCGGCCTGCGCGGGCACAGCGTTTGCGCAAGCGGTTCCGGGCGCCCAAGCTGACGCGGCAGCTGGTTACCCCAACAAGCCCGTGCGCTGGGTGATTCCGTTTACGCCCGGTGCATCCAATGATGTGATCGGACGCCTGATCGCGGGCAAGCTGACAGAGTCAATGGGCCACCAGTTTGTGATCGACAACCGCGGTGGCGCGGGCGGGCTGATCGGCGGCGAAACGGTGGCGCGGGCGCTGCCCGATGGCTATACGTTGATTTTGGCGAATCCCGGGCCCAGCGTAAACGCGCCGCTTTTGTCCAGCCGCGCGCCGTACAAGCCTGACGATTTCGCCAACGTGATTTACATCGGTTACGCGCCACTGATTTTGATTACCAACACGAATTTTCCCCCGCGTACTGGCAAAGAGCTGGTGGATTACGCCAAGGCCAATCCCAAAAAAGTGTCGTGGGCTTCATCGGGCATCGGCAGCAGCCTACACATTGGTTTGGCCGTGTATCTGGGGGCAACCGGCGCACCGATGGCGCACGTGCCGTACAAAGGCACGGCACCCGCGCTGACCGACATTATTGGCGGACAAATTCAGGGTATGCATACCACCACGGTGAGTGCCGAATCCGTGATTAAAGCGCAGCGCGTGCGCGTCATCGGCATTGCGAGCGCCAAACGATCGCCATTGCTGCCCGATGTGCCGACATTGGCCGAAGGCGGCATCAAGGACGCGGAAGCGGTGGTGTGGTTTGGCATGGCCGCACCGCTGAAAACGCCCAAGCCGATCATTGACAAACTCAATCGCGAAATCAATCGCATTCTGACATTGGCCGACGTGAAGGCACGGCTAGATCAACTGGGCCTGGAAGTGCAGGGCGGCACGCCGGAAGACATGGATAAATTCGTGCGCGGCGAAGCAGCCAAGCTGAACCGACTGATCAAGGCCGGATTGCTGAAGCCCGATTAACGGAGCACGTTAAATAAATATATTTCGAGGAAAATATGTTTAAAAACAAATGGTTATTGAGAATTTTGAGCGCCGGGCTAACGGCTTTTGTGGGTAACGCGATGGCGCAGGACAAATACCCCTCCAAGCCGATTCGCCTGATCGTAGCGTTTCCGGCCGGTGGCTCCACGGACATCATCGCGCGGCTGGTCGGCCAAAAGCTTGGCGAAAAACTGGGCCAGCAGGTAGTTGTCGATAACCGTGGCGGCGCTGGCGGCACCATTGGCACCGAAATTGCTGCGCGTGCCACGCCCGACGGCTACACGCTGACGATGGGCACTACCAGCACGCATGTGATCGCAGTCGGTGCGTATAAAACGCTCAGGTACGATCCGGTGAAAGATTTTGAACCGATTACGCTGGTGGCTTCAACGCCGTACCTGCTGGTTGTGAATCCGGCAGTGAAGGCGAACACCCTTAAAGACTTTGTTGCGCTGGCTAAATCACAGCCGGGCAAGCTGAATTACGCCTCGGCGGGCACCGGCACAACCACGCAGCTTGCCATGGAAATGCTGAAAACGGCCGCAGGCATCGATGTGTTGCATGTGCCATTCAACGGCAACGGCCCGGCAGGCGTGGCCACCATCGGCGGGCAGGTGCAGGCCTTGTTTGGCAGCATGCCGGCGGTGTTGCCGCAGGCCAAGGCAGGGCGGCTGCGTCCGCTGGCCGTGGGCACGCCCAAGCGCTCGCCCGCGCTACCGGATGTGCCGTCGGCCGCTGAAACATATCCTGGCTTCGATGCACAACTGTGGCTGGGATTTTTTGCCCCCAAAGGTACGCCCGCGCCGATTCTGAAGCGCCTGTATGCTGAGTTGAGCGGCATCGCGCGTTCGCCGGAAATGAAAGAGCAGTTTGAGCGCAACGGCGCTGATCCGCAGGTGAGCAGAGCGCCTGCCGAATTGACCAAATTGGTCATCGGCGACGTTGAGAAATACACCAGGGTCATCAAGGCGGCGGGGATTCAGCCGCAGTAGTGTCCCAGACAGGAGCGTAACGTGAGCCGTGTGACGTGGTGTACGTGGGGTCTGATGGCATTGTTGCCATTGTTGTCATGGGGCGTGCAAGCGCAGGGCTATCCCGTCAAGCCGATACGCTTTATCGTACCGTTTGCACCCGGCGGTCCGAATGATTTGCTCGCGCGGTTGGTGGGGCAAAAGATCACTGAGCAGTTGCGGCAGCCGGTCATTGTCGAAAATCGCGGTGGCGCGGGTGGCACGGTGGGGTTGGACGCTGCGGCGAAATCACCGGGTGATGGTTACACGCTGTCGATGGGCGGCTCCAGCAATATGGCAGTAGCGCCCAGCCTCTACGCGAAGTTGCCCTATGATTCCGTGCGCGATTTCACCTCGGTGATCAATGTCGCGCACGTGCCGTATGCCGTGGCAGTCAATCCCACAGTGCCGGCAAAAACAGTGAAGGAATTGATTGCCGCTGCGCGCGCCAAAGGGCTGTCGTATGGCTCTTCGGGCACCGGCAGCATGTCGAGTCTGGCGGCGGAATTATTTAAAGCGACCATCAAAGCGGATATCGTGCATGTGCCCTACAAAGGCACGGCCCCCGCGCTGACTGACGTGATGAGCGGCCAGATCGACATGATGTTTGCTGATCTGGCGGTGATACAGCCGCATGTGGGCAGTGGCAAATTGCGTGTGCTGGCGCTGTGTGGGTCAAAACGCATTGCGAGCGCGCCGTCGATTCCAACCATTGCTGAATCTGCTTTGAAAGACTACGTCATTGAGCCGTGGTTTGGTGTGGTGGGCCCGGCACATGTGCCGCGCGACACCGTGACGCGTCTGAATCAGGTGATTGCCGCCGGGCTGAAGGCACCAGATGTTCAGCAGCGTCTCGCCAGTCTGGGCTACGAAGCGATCGGCGGCAGCGCGGAGCAATTTTCGGCAACCATCAAGGCGGACATCGCCGCCTATGCGCGCATTATCCGGGCGGCGGGGATCAAGGCGGATTTGTAGTTGGCGATTCAGTTGCTTTTGATCCATGCAGCGATCTTGCCCACGACCTCGACTTCGATGCCGTTATAGCCGTGATAGGCGCGCGCACCGCAGGCATCGCCATTGCTGATGCCGCCGTCGAACACCATCGTATCTGTTTTCTTCAGATGTTTCAGTTTATCGGTCAATCGAGGCAAATCGGAAAACAGGCAGGCGCGGCAACTATCCTGCCGATGATGGGTGACGAGTACCGGCACACTGATGCGATCCAGCGCCATGGCCGATACGGGCTGCTCACGCCGGTCTGCCAGCACGCTGGATGTCAGTACCAATCCGTCTGCGCCGCCTTCTGTTTGCGCTAACTGCGTTGCGATGTAGGCCACTGATTGTGTACCGCGGCTGGTGCCGATCAGCCAAACAGGGAGTTTTAGCTCCTGCCTGAGCCAGGCAATTGCAGCCCTTGCATCGGCGACGTGTTCGGCACTTTGGCGAAATCCATCCAGGGTTTGGCGGTCGGATGGGGCATCAATCACGGCTACCGCCAAACCGTTGTCTGCAAAGGTCTGGCGTGAGCGCACGAGAAAATTGCCGCTGCGTTTAATGCCGCCATCGGGCGAAATTTCGATACTGCCGTCGCCACCGGCAAACAGGATAACGGCTGCCGTTGCACTTTCCGCAGGCAGCAACAAGAAGCGCTGTGTGACACCGCTGCGGGAAGGCACATCGACTACCCGCGTGGTTTGCGCCGAGGTAACGGCAGCGGATAAAAATAATAATGGAAACAATAGGTTACGTAACATCGTTTGCTCCGGATTAGATCAGCCTCGGGCGCGCGCAGCGCCCGCACCCGCAAGACGCCCGGTGACAAAACATTCCGCGATATTGCCGCCGGATAAATACAAATGCCCGAACGCACTGCCGAGTTCGCCCGCAGCGTACAGGCGCGGAATCGGTGCGCCGTAAGCATCGATGATGCGTGACTGCGCATCGTGTACCGGGCCGCCTTGCGTGTTGGAAAGCGTGGCCCACACTGGCGCGCCGTAGAACGGGGGCTTGACGATGGGCGTCATGCTGGCGGGCGGTCGCCCAAAGTCGCCATCTTCGCCTTTCGCGCACTGCTCATTCCATCGCGCTACGCTGGCCGTTACCGTCGCGGGATCGACGCCCAGTTTCTGCGCCAGCGCTTCGAGTGTATCCGCGCGTGTGAGGATGCCGTTTTCGACTTCGCGTAAATTGTCGTCGCTCCATTCGTAGCGCACACCTTCGTCGTTGGAGGTGGCTTTGCCCAGCGGATACATGCGGCGGCCTTCGTCATCGCAAATCATGATGGCCGGATTACGTGGCGCGGATTGCGTTTCGGGGTCGAAATATTGCATCGGGCGCACGCCGGTATCCTGCGTGTACGGCTGATATTCAGACATGAAGCGTTTACCGCGCTGATCAAGCAGTATCCACGCCATCTTCAACTTCACACGGTCTTTTTCGCCAGGAAACCAGTCGGGAAATCGTTTAAGCCGAATCGCGTAGGGGTAGCCTGGGTCGCTGTGGCGGAAGCCATATGCACCGTGAATCAGCCACATATGCCAAAGTGCGGCACCGAGGTCTTGCGCCATGCGAATGCCGTCGCCGGTGTTAGTACGCGCGGCGGCGTTAAGCACCGGATTGCCTTCAAGAAACTGCTGCTTGATTTCGGGGCTGCCCTCGAATCCGCCACACGCCAGCACCACGCCGCGTCGCGCCTGGATGTTGCGCTCGACGCCATTACTGCGAATGCACACGCCGAGCACTTCGCGCGTGGCCGGGTCGGATATCAGGCGCAGGGCCGACGTGCCGAGGCGCACTTCGATGCCGCGTTTGATCACGTTGTCGTGCACAACCTTGAAGAGCTTTGGGCCGTTGGGCGCTCCATTGGCCCACGGATATTCTTTTGCAGCATCAAAGCCCGGCACATCGATTACCGACGTGTGATAGAACGCCTCCGTTCCGGGCAGCGGATAGTTCGCGCTGATACGGCGCAAATATGGGTCGCCGCTGGTCGCCCGCAGCTCATTTTCTTCAATGGACGTTTGAATGTGTGCGTTACTCACACGCCCCAACTCGCGCACATAGGCTTCCATTTCAAACATGCCGTTGGCCAGCGCACGGTTAACGTCATCCGGCGTGCGCCCGCCGTTGGTCGCTTTAAGATAGTTGAATGCGCCGTCGCAATCACGCGCGCTGCGCACCGCGCCATACGAGCAGATGGACAGGCCGCCTGGGACAGTGGATTTTTCGATGATCAGCGTTTTTGCGCCGTGGTCTGCGGCGGTGATCGCGGAAATCGCGCCACCGTGACCGAATCCGGCGACGATTACATCGAATGATGCATTAAAATCAGGCATAATTTAACCTTTGGAATCCTATACTTACGATCAGGTTCTGCTTTCAGGTAAAAGGGTTAAAAAAGCCCATTAAAAAAAGCCGCTAAAGCGGCTTTTTTATGTTGGGGCTGGCGCGACATTAATCTCCAGCCTGCGCCCAAACCCGCACCACGTGATTTGTTTGCTCAGGAGCAGCTTCGCCCGCTGCCGTGGGCTCGGTGGGGAGTTCTGCTTCGGCTTGCGGTTCGGCTGCGGCGGGTGCTGCTATTGCTGGAGCCGAGGGCGCTGTAGCAGCCGCACGTGCGGGTGTCCAGTCATCTGATGGTGTGGTGAGCACGGTACTGCCTGCTGCTGCGCTTTCACGAATCGGCGACGTGGGGATGCCATCGATTTTGGCGCGCGGTTGGCTATCGAGTTCTGCACCATCATCTTTTTCGCGCGGCGGCGCGCCGTCGTATACCAGGCTTCGGCGGCGCTGCAGATAGGCATCACGCAGGAACTCATACGGATCAAGCGCTGCGGTTTCGAGAATTTTTGAGGTATCCAGCAAATCAGCGCGCTGGCTCAGTGCTCGCGTGCCCCACAGGCTGTTGCGCAGCCTCATCGAGCGCACGTAGGTAATGGGGTCGGTCTTGTAATCGACCACACGCGCCACGGCGTCGCGGAGGTTACTGGGGCCGACAATGGGCAGCACCAGATATGGGCCGTCGCCCACACCCCACCAACCGAGCGTTTGGCCGAAATCTTCGTTGTGTTTTTCCAGCCCGAACTGCGTGGCTACGTCAAAAATGCCTACTACGCCAATGGTGCTGTTGACCAGCACACGACCGACATCAGACACTGCGTTGACCAATTTTCCCTGGAGCAGGTTATTTAACGCAACCAGCACGTCATTTACATTGGCGAAAACGTTGGAAATACCGGTGCGGACTGCGGCGGGAAATACTGCGCGATAGCCTTCCGCCACCGGGCGGATCAGTGCAGTGTCTACGCCGTCATTGAAGCTGTAAATGGCGCGATTCATGGGCTCCAGCGGATCACGTGGACTGTTGGTGGCACAGCCGCCGAGCAGCAAAAGCGGCAGCAGCAGCGACATGAACAGGACGCGTAACGAGCGTAATTGCGGGCGGGTGGGCATAGGGTAAGGCCTTGTTTTTCTTGATTTTGCTATAGTTAACGCACGTGCGTTCAAGCTCTGTGTTCGACACTGAGTTGACATTATAGCAAGCCGAATCGAGCGCCAACAGTAAACAATCCGCGAAATAGAGTGATAAAACCGCAGGTGTGCGATTTTCGCAATGTAGGCGACGGCTACGAAGTTAGCTGCGTGCGCCACGCA
>CANKUB010000036.1 GCA_947486575.1 Betaproteobacteria bacterium
AAATCTTTCTCTACGGGTTCCAGCACGGCGCGCAGTGCATGCGCACGAAATTTCCATGGCGCCCCGATGGCGTAACGGGCTGGTTTTGGGCCATCTTCAATATCGATGCCGCCCTTGGGGGAATACAGCACCACATAACCTTCGGCAGCGGCGTCGATAGTCACCGACAGATACAGTTCGCGATCAATGGGCAGCCACGGATCGGCCAGCAGCACTTCAGGCTTTTCGTCGCCAAACGTGGTGCTGAATAATTTCTTGGCAGCGGCTTTCAGCGCGGTGGCATTGTTGGCGCGTATGACGCCGCCTTGCTTGCCGCGGCCACCGCTGCGTACTTGTGCCTTAACCGCGACCGGGTATTCGCGGACTTTTGGTGTGCCTTTGCCAGGTTTTATTAAAGTGCCTTGCGGTACGGCCACGCCGACAGAGCGCAGCAGGGCCTTGGCCTCATGTTCAAGAATCATCATGGGTGGAGCAGTCTCCCCTGAAAGAATGTTCGAGTGTTAGGCTGAACCAGCGATTGCAAGTCCAGCATGCGCGACGGTTGAATCGCGGAAACCATGGATAATAATCAAACGCGAGCGCTTTGACAAAACGCGTTCTAAAAGCCTTTGCCAGCACCAGATTTTCTGGAGAATGTAATGACCCGTCCTACCGTACTGTTAACCAATCCCATCGGTCGTGAAGGCATCGAAATTCTCGACAAGGTTGCGAATGTAGTGATTGCACCCGATACGCGCCATGAAACGCTGCTGGAGTATGTGCGCGACGCAGACGCTCTGCTGGTGCGTGCCTATCTTCCGCCGAATATTTTTGACGTGGCGCGGCGGTTGCGCGGTGTGGTGCGATATGCCGTAGGTCTCGATATGATCCCGATGGAAGCGGCTACTGCAAAGTCGATTCCGGTGGCTAATGTGCCGGGGGTCAATGCGGTGTCAGTGGCGGAGTACTGCGTCAGTGCGCTGTTGCTGCTGACGCGCCGCATGCATCGCATGAATCATTTGCTTCGTACCGATAGTTGGGAGGCCAGCCGCGCCTTTGCGGAGGGCAACACGGAATTAAGCGGACGCACGATAGGTATCGTGGGTCTTGGCAATATCGGCGCGCGACTGGCGGAAATCTGCCACGCGGGATTTCGCATGCGCGTGCTGGGCAATCAGCGGCGCATGGATGCGCTACCCGCATTTGTGACTGGCGCAGATATTGATACGCTGTGTCGCGAGAGTGATTTCATTGCGCTGTGCTGCCCGCTGGCTGAGGGGACGCGCAATCTCATGAGTGCTGCGCGAATCGGCTTGATGAAACCCGGCGCGGGGCTGATTAACGTCGCACGCGGGCCGGTGGTGGACGAAATGGCGTTGGCCGCAGCGTTGCGCGACGAGCGCCTGTGCGGTGCGGTGGTTGATGTTTATCATGAGCAACCGCTCCGGCGTGATCATCCCTTCCTGCAACTCGACAACATGGTGCTGACCGCGCATGTCGGCGGCCTTACGCAGCAAAGCATGCGGCGTCTGAGCGAAGGCTCCGCGCAGGAGGTGGTGAGGCTGCTGCGTGACGAGAAGCCTGTGAATTTTGTAAACCCGGAAGTGTGGGAACAGCATCTGGTGCGTATACGCGGGTTTGCGCCGGCGGTATAGAGTTGCCGGTGCAGGTATGCAGGTAAAATTCCATTTCGAAACAGGCTGGAGTAAAAAGAGCGAATGAAACCCACCAATCTCGTTATCATCATGTCGGATGAACACAACCCCAAGATCATGGGGGCGAGTGGCCATCCTGTCGTCAAGACACCCAACCTCGATGCGTTGGCGGCACGCGGCACGATGTTTACCTCGGCGTACACCACCAGTCCTGTCTGCGTGCCAGCGCGTGCGGCATTCGCGTTAGGCAAATATGTGCATCAAATCGGGTATTGGGACAATGCCGACGCCTACGATGGCGCAATACCCAGCTGGCATCACCGGCTGCGTGACAAGGGGCATTACACGGCGTCCATTGGCAAGTTGCATTTTCGGGGGACCGAAGGCGACGACTATGGATTTAGCGAGGTGCAGATTGCGATGCAAATCATCGAGGGCAAAGGCGACTTGATGGGCTTGGTGCGCAACGATTTGCCAGAGCGCGCGCTGTCCTGGAAGATTGCCAAGCTGGCCGGGCCTGGCGAAACCTCGTATACAGCCTACGACCGCGACATCTGCACGCGTGCGCAAATCTGGTTGCGCGAAGAAGCGCCCAAACACACGGATAAACCGTGGGTGTTGTTTGTGTCGCTGGTGTGTCCCCATTTTCCGCTGGTGGCGCCTGCCGAGTTTTATTACCAGTATTCACCAGAGAGTGTGCGCTTGCCCAAGCAGTACGCGCCTAACGAGCGGCCACAGCATCCCTATCTGCGCGATTACGCCGAAAGCTTTAGTTACGACAAGTATTTCGATCCTGAAAAGTTGTCGAAGGCCATTCGCGCTTACTATGGGTTAGTCAGTTTTGTAGATGACAACGTGGGCAAGGTGCTGCGTGTGCTCAACGATACGGGGCTGGCCGAAAATACGCGCGTAATCTATACCTCTGATCACGGTGACAATCTGGGTGCGCGCGGATTGTGGGGCAAATCGACGATGTACGAGGAGGTTGCCGGTGTGCCACTGATTATTGCCGGGCCGGACATACCCAAGGGGCGCAAGGTGGCGACACCGGCCAATCATGTCGATACTTACCCGTTCATCATGGAGTGCACAGGAGAAAACCAGTCATCGATGTACGACAATCATCCGGGTAAATCGCTTTTTGCACTGGCCGAAGGGCAGGTGCCGGATCGAAACGTATTGTCCGAATACCATGGCATGGGTTCGACCACGGGCGCGTTCATGATTCGTCACGGCCAGTATAAGTATGTGCACTATGCCGCCTATGCGCCGCAGTTGTTCGATCTGCAGGGCGATCCCGAAGAATTGCAGGACTTGGCGCAGGATGCCGCTTATGCGAAAGTGCTGTCGGAGTGCCGCGAACGGCTATATGCGATCTGCGACCCCGCCGAAGTAGACGCGCGAGCCAAGAAGCGGCAAGGCGAGTTGCTGGCGTTGAATGGCGGGCGCGAGGCGGTTATCAAGCGTGGTGATCTGGGTTTCTCACCGCCGCCGGGCTACCCGATCTTACTGGGCTAGAACGTTGCTAAACTTGTTGGCGTAATTGTGGAGTGAGCATGACGATAAAAAGTATACCGTTCGGATTTGTTGAACTGCCGCGAGAGCGATCGCAAAAAAAGCCCCGGCGCACCGGACTGACGATGATGGCGGACTTTGGGCTGCCGTTGCGTTACGCGACTGATACGGTGGAACTGGCTGGCAGCTACATCGATCTGGCGAAGATCGCTGTTGGCACGTCGCGTCTTTATGATCTGGCGTATTTGCGTCGCAAGCTCGCCATGTACAAGCGTCATCGCATACGCCCGTTCATTGGAGGGCAGTTTCAGGAGTACGTGTACGCCACTTATGGCGCGCGCAAGTTGCCGGCCTTCATGGCGGAAGCGAAACGTGTCGGCTTTGAGGTGATCGAGATATCCGACAATTGCGTGCCACTCAGCGACAAGGAACGCTTCGATCAGATTCGTCTGGCCGTAACCAGTGGATTAGCCGTATTCGGTGAAGTGGGCTCCAAGGATATGAAAAACGACGCCGGTCTGCTGGTGCATCAGGCCGAAATATGTTTCAAGGCCGGGGCCGAGTTGGTGCTGGTTGAGGCTGCCGAATTAATTGCCAATGGCAAACCCAAGATGAAGCTCATCAATGGCATCCGCAAGGCGCTCGACATGGACAAGGTGCTGATCGAGTTGCCCGGACCGTGGATCAGCAATGTCACGTTGTCAGCGGTGGAAGACATGAAGAAATTTCTGGTCGCGGAATTCGGGCCGGACGTTAATATTGCCAATGTATTGCCGCAGGATATGTTCGAGACCGAAGCACTGCGTGTGGGCCTTGGCGTGGTGGGACCGAAATTCAAGGGAGTCAAGTCGTGAAAAAGAAGCAAACCGGAAAATCCAAACAACCCAACATTCTGCTGATACTGGTGGACGATCTGCGCTTCGATGAATTCGGCGCGGGTGGGCATCCGTATATGAAAACGCCGCACATCGACCGCATCGCGCATGAGGGCATGATGTTTGACCGCGCGTTTCATACCACGCCGATTTGTTCGCCCAACCGGGCGTCGATACTCACAGGTCAGTACGCCAGCCGCCACGGCATTATCGACAATGTGGCGCGAGACGCAGCCAGTCACCGTATTCCGAATTACCACCTGGCGTTGCAGAACCAGGGTTACGAAACGGCGCACATCGGCAAGTGGCATATGGGCAACGATGGCAAGCCGCGTCCCGGCTATGACTACTGGGTAGCTTATGATGGCCACGGACGATTGAATGATCCGCTGCTTAACGAACATGGCAAATATGTGCAGCGCAAGGGCTACATCACCGACATCATGAATGGCATGGCGGTGGATTTTGTGAAGAAAAAGCACAATAAGCCATGGTCACTGTGGTTCGCGCACAAGGCGGTGCATCCGGATGCGGAGCAGGCCGCCGACGGCACGGTGCGCATGGATGGTTATCGCGTGGCAAAGCGGCATGAAAATCTCTATCGCGGCTGCGTCTTCCCGAAAAAGCCCAATATGCAAAGCCCCAAGGAATTGCTCAAACAAAAGCCAGTGTGGGCAGAGGCGGTAGAGCTGCGCAAAACCAAGGAATCGCTGGCAATCACCGACCCGCTGCATTCATTTACGCAGGAGGAAATTCGCCTGCGTGCCTGCATGATGGCCTCGGTGGACGAGGGTGTAGGCATGTTGTTCGAGGCGCTCGAACAAACCGGGCAGCTCGACAACACGATCATTTTGTTCATGGGTGACAATGGGTTCTTCTTTGGCGAGCACGGCATAGGCCCCGACCGCCGCTTTGGCTACGAAGAAGGCATACGCTCGCCGCTGACCATGCGTTATCCCAAACTGCTGAAAGCAGGCGCGCACCGAAAGCAATTGGTGCTGTTGCAGGATTTGGCGCCCACGCTGATAGAACTCGCTGGGGGCAAGCCGGGCGGCCATATTCAGGGGCGTTCGCTGGTGCCGTTGTTTTCAGGCAAGAAAACCGATTGGCGCAAATCCGTGCTGATCGAATACTGGGCCGAGAACGCGTATCCGTGGCTGGTGGGCATGACCTACAAAGCGGTGCGGACGGATCACCACAAATACATCAAGTGGGTCAATCGCGCGCGCAATGGTGAACTGGATGAGTTATACGATCTCGATAAGGACCCGTTCGAAATAAAAAATCTCGCCAAAAGCCCGGCGTACCAGGCCACGCGTGAAAAGCTGCGGCGTGAACTGCGCAAGCTGGCAGCGGATGCGTTAGGGCTGTAGCGCGGATTGTTTGTTGTAGATTGAAGGGCGATAATTTATGTTGAAAAACAAATGCTTACAAACCCTCTCTTTTGTGGCAACAGTATTGCTTGTCGCCATTCCTGCGCAGGCGCAAACGCCCGCGCCATCAGCTGGGCAACATTTTCCGACCAAACCGGTGCGCATCATCGTGCCGTTTCCAGCGGGCGGCGGACTGGATTTCACCACGCGTGTGGTAGCGCAAAAACTGGCTGAGGCATGGGCGCAACAAGTGGTGGTTGAAAACCGTCCCGGTGCCAGCGGCATGATCGGCGCTGAGGTTGTGGTGCGTTCGCCAAAGGACGGTTACACGCTGCTGGGCTGTTCGCCGGCGGAAGTGTCGCTCAATGCTGCGTTGTATCCGAAGATGCCCTACGACCCGTTTCGCGATCTGGCCCCGATATCGACCACGGCGCTGTATGCCAATCTGATTACCGTGCATGCGTCGATGCCGGTGCGCACGTGGCAGGAATTCGTGGCGTTGTCCAAGCGCACGCCGGGCGGCATCGGGTATGCCTCCAGCGGCACTGGCAGCACGCAGCACCTCACGGGCGAATGGTTAAAGCGCAATGCGGGTATCGATTTGCTGCACGTGCCTTACAAAGGCGCTGCGCCTGCGACCACAGATCTGGTTGGCGGACAAATTCCCTCCGGCATTCTGGGTTTGGCGCCACTGACGGCGCATTTGAAATCCGGGCGGCTGCGGGGCATAGCTGTGACTACTGCCCAGCGCACTGCGACGTTGCCGGATATCCCCACGCTGGCAGAAGTGGGTGTCAAAGGATTTGATTCTTCACAATGGTTTGGCATTCTCGCGCCTGCGGGCACGCCGGCTGCTGTTGTCGCGAAAATCAATGCGGATATGCAGCGCGTGCTGGCTTTGGCCGACGTCAAGGAGCGTCTCGCCTCACAGGGCGGCGACGCGCATTACACCACGGCGGAAGCCTTTGGCGCGTTCATGAAGGCCGAGTACACCAAGTACGCCAAGGTCGTTGCTGACGCGAAAATCAGGGTGGATTGAGTCTTAGCGCGAATTCACTCGTCGCGGCGCTTGAGTAACGGCGCCGTCAATTGCGATAGAGCCACACGCTGCGTGCCATCAGCGTTGAAATTTTCTGGCGCAAGCCACCGCGTAAACGCTTCGTCAATGGCCGGCCAATCGCTGTCAATAATCGAAAACCATGCGGAATCGCGGCTGCGGCCTTTGTACACCATCGCCTGGCGGAAAATGCCTTCATACGAAAAGCCGTAGCGCTGCGCCGCTGCGCGCGATGGCGCGTTGAAGGTGTCACATTTCCATTCATAGCGCCGGTAGCCCAGCGCAAATGCGTGACGCATCATCAGGTGCATGGCTTCGGTTGCCACTGGCGTGCGTTGCATCAGCGGTGAATACTTGATGCTGCCGATTTCAATCACGCCGTTGGCGGGATCGATGCGCATATAGGCCGCTACACCGACAGTTTTTTGCGTGCGCAGGTCGACGATGGCGTGAAACAGCGGATCGTCGCTGATACTGACTTTTTCTACCCAGCTGTGGTAATCGGCGAAATCCGCAAACGGTCCGGCGCTCAGATAAGTCCAGCCAGCGGCGGTGGTATCCAGTGCATTGGCGCCAAACAAGTCTGCCGCATGTCGTGCCGCTTTTAAGGGTTCAATGCGGCAATAGCGCCCCGTGAGTGTGACGCGTGCGATGCCTGGCGGTGGTTTCCAATGAGGCAACGGAGATCCAACCGGCTGACCCATTGCGTTGTGGTGTGTGGTTTGAGTCATAATTAGTTATTTAAAAACAATGAGTTACAGTATTGCATCTGACGTTACTTCATGCGCCGCAATTCCGCCACCGAACCCTCATATTCCAGCAAATTTTTCGGGCAGTTTTGCAGCACTTCCTTCAACAAATTTTGCGCTGCCGCACGCTCGCCCTTGATGATGTGCGCATGCGCAATAAAGAAACTGGCCTCGCACCGCACCTCGCGCTGGCGCTTGGCTTCAGGCGCCTTCGCGCCGATGTTCACTGAATTCATATCGGTGCGTCCCATGTAGAGGGCAATTACGGGTGCCGGCCATCCCAGACGAATGCCACGCGTCTCGCGCTCAAGCAAATCGTCGGCGTCAGGACTGTTGGCCCGTTTACGTGCGAGAAATAGCCATAGCGCTGTATAAATGTTGGGTCGTAACTTAAGCGCGGTTTCAAGATCGCCCGACGCACGTGAAAACTCAGACATATAAAACAGCGTACGCCCGCGTGCGAAATGCACACCTTCTGCTTTGGCATCCAGTTGCAGCGCCTTGTCAAAATCTGCAATGGCACGCGGGTAATCTCCCTTCACCGTAAGTTCGATTGCGCGTGCGTGATACACCACTGGATCATCCGGGCGCAATTTCGCCGCAGCATCAAAATCCGCAATCGCGCGGTCAAAATCGCCTTTGTTGGAATACGCAGCGCCACGATAGTAGTTGGCGTGACGTGCCTTGGCATCGAGCTTTAACGCAACCGTGTGATCTGCAATGGCGCGATCGTAGTCGCCTTTCTCGCCCCACAGCGTACCGCGTTGCACATACCATTGCGCCAGCATCTCGCTGTTGGCTTTGCGGTTTTCGATTGCGGTAGTGCAATGCTTGATGGCGAGATCAGGGTTGTTCGCGGTAGTGCGGCAAAGGTCTGCCTCCGATGTGGGGGCACTGGCGGGCTGTGCACAGACAAAATCGCCAGTGAGGAGACCTAGCATAACGGCGGCGACACAGCGAATTTTCATGGTCTTCTTGAGGTTCATAAGTGACAGTCGCAAAGACGCTGAATGTAGCGCAATTGCCCCGTGTTTGTCGCTGACTCCGGAATGTTCAATGGCGTGTGATGGGGTCGCATGGTCTTTCAGCCGCGACTCAGCCAGCGCTGGTCTTTTTCGAGCCGCACCAGTTCGTGTAATTGCGGAATGCCTTGAGCGCCAGCCTGTGCCAAAACCACCAGCAGCAATTGTGCCGTGGCGCAAGCATCTGCCACGGCATTGTGGCGATTGGGATTTTCGATGTGAAACAAGGCGGTCCAGTCGTCGAGAGCACGGCGACCACTGGCGGACTCGGGGAACAGTGCGGGCGCAACCAGGGCGAGATCGACCCAGGTGTTCTGCAAAGTTATCCCAAGGTATGACTGCGTGGCGCGGTTGATCATGGTGCGATCAAAGCTAGCGTGATAGGCCACCAACGGCGCGTTGCCGAGGTAAGCCAAAAACGAAAGCAGGGCATCTGGCGGGTTTTGTCCGGTCGCCTGTGCAGTGCCACCGATGCCGTGAATCAGAATGTTGTCGTTGCTGCTGGGTGCATCCTGCCGCAGCATGGTCTCAAAACTTTGTCCCAGCTGAACCGTTTGCTGTTCCACACCAACGGCACCTATGGAAATCAGCTTGTCACTGAAAACATTGAGGCCCGTGCTTTCCACATCTACCACTACGAATCGTTGCGACGCAAGCAGCGTATCGGCAGGGCATGGCGCGAGCGTTTGGAAGGCGAGTAGTAGCGCGGACTGTTCTGCGGAAAGCGGCGGCGCTTTGTGCAGCAGACGTGCCAGGGGCGCAAGCCAGTTCATAGCTGAAAATCCAGCGACAGGCGGCTCTGCAGTTTGCGCGCCTGGCGCAAGCTCTCTTTCAGTATGCGACGGTCGATCTCATGCAGCGTACCAGGGTAAATGCGGTTGGCGTACTCGTGCACATTGGAGCCCAGTTGTGTGCGCAGGCGCAGCTGCTGGATAAAAAAGAAGGCGTCCACGGCAGCCACGATTTCGTCACTTGGCATTTTGATTGCGGTGCCTGCATGCGTTAGCCGTTGCGCGGTATTGGTGTGCCCGATGCCGCACGAGAGTGCAAACACGCGGGCGGCATCGACAAACAAGCGCGCGCCGGATTTTTTCAGATCAATGAATTCGCCGCCGCTGGCGTCATTTTCAGTGACAAAATCGCTGAGTAAGCCCAGCGGGGGCTTTGCTTCCAGCGCGTATTGCGCCAATTGCCGTACAAAGCGCGTGTTCTGCGTGGTCAGTTCGTGCAGAAAGGCTTGCAGGCGCGTGGCAAGGGCGTCTTCGCCGGCCAGCGCGCGAAAATCAAAAAAGATCACGCCGTTCAACAGTGCGCCGGGATCGGTGTTGCGCACCCAGTCGTGAAACTGCTTGCGCCACGCATCTTCGCTCATGCACCAGTGCGGATTACCCGCCATGATATCGCCCTTGCACAAGGGAAATCCGCAGCGATCCAGCAGTTGGTTGACGGCGGCCGCAAACGGCAGCAATCTTGCCTTGAGGTCGGCCGCTTCTGCTTCGTTGTCTGCTGCGAAAATCAGCCCATTGTCCTGGTCTGTGCTGATGGTTTGCTCCAGCCTTCCTTCGCTGCCGAAGGTGAGCCAGCACCAGTGAATATCCTGCAAATTGTGCTGTCCCAAAATGAACGTGATGACGCGCCTGGCGAGGGCATCATTCAGGGTGGTGATGAGCTGTGTCAATTGTTCTGCCGCGACGCCCTGTGCCAGCAAAGTGCGCGCCAGTGCCTGGATATCACGTCCGGCCTGTGTCAAGGTATTCGCATCGCGGGCCTGTTCAATGGTGCGATTGATGCCGCGCACGCTCACGCGTTGCACTGCAAACAAATCGCGTTCGGTGACGACGCCGATGAGCTTGCCATTGTCCGTGACTGGAACATGCCGTATGCCGCGGGCGGCGATCAACAGGGCGGCTTGGTACGCGCTGGCCTCTGCCGGTAGCGTCACCGGATCGGGTGTCATAACCGTGCTGACAGCGGCGCTGAGCGGTTGGCCTGCCAGAGTAACGCGCTCCAGTACGTCATGGCGGGTGAAAATGCCCACGGGTTGCATGGCGTCATCGATTACCACAATTGAGCCAATGCGGGCCTGCTGCATCTGGCGTAGGGCCGTGTCCAGCGGCGTATCCGCAGTGCAGGTGATCGGCGAGCGCTGGATCAAGTCGCGCAATGCACGGCTCATGGCCTGCTGCTCAGCGGCATTGCTGACCGAATGCATTTTGATCAGTCGCCGCGATTCCTGCAGCAGGCTTCTGAGGTAGTGCAATGAAAATTCCTGAAAACGCGCGCTACGGCTCAGCAGCTCGTTGAAGATGGCGGCTGGCAACTGGTAGCAGAATGTATCTTCTGCCGCGGTGTAAGGCGACCCAACGGCGCGCTTCTCCATCAGTGCATAGACGGAAAAACATTCACCGGGCCCAAGCGTCACGATGTCCCCGTCAGAGACGTGATAGCCCTCGGCGGGTTGCAATTGCACCAGGCCGCGCTGCACGATGTAGAGTTGCCGCACTGGCCCCGCTTCCGGCGCAACAATGACGCTGCCCGCGGGATAGTAGGCAAGGCCGAGGTGCCCGGCCATAAAACGCAGCGGGCTGTCATCCATTTCATCAAACGGTGGATAGCGTTTGAGAAATGCGATGCTCGCATTCAGTAGCGATTCGACAGGCTGCGACTTGGCGGGTTTTTCCACGGGTAGTCTGGTGCGTGTGTGGCGTTGAGGTGTGCTGTTCATTCAGAATGCTGGCTCAAGGCTTATGTTCGCAACGTGCGCGGCCACGGGCTTGATACAGATCAATGGCGGGTTTTAGATCCACGCAAAGATATACACAAAACCGCTCGCATGAAAATCATAACTATTTGTTTTTAAACAATATCTATTATTTCTGCTGATTGCCCCACCATTGTTTCAGCCAGCCAGTATTGCCGCCCAGCGCAACGATCTCCATCAAGCCGTCAGGCAGCGGCGGGTATTCACGGCGAATGTCACGCGTGTGATTGATGAAAAAACCATTGCGAAAATCCACCTCCAGTTCGTCCCCGCTGTCGCAAATGTCGAGCACGCTGGCGCAGTCGCTCATTACCCTAAGGCCGCAGCCAATAGCCGCTCGGTAGCCGAGAAAGGGCATCGATTCGCACACCAGTCCCAGCCCCAATGACTGCATCGCGATGTAGCCATTCATTTTGGGGCCCATGCCGAAATTGCGTCCGGCGACGATGATATCGCCCGGCTTGCAGCGCGTGTGAAAGCCGGGATCGGTTTCTTCGAACAGGTGCGGAATAATATCCGCAGGATCGAAATGCCGCCCGATGATGATGCGGTTGGGCACCACGCCGCCAGGATGCGGCACATCGTGGCCGAGCTTGTGGCAGCGGCCTTTGAGTGTCCACTCGATGTCGCCGTCGGCGTTCACAGTGTCGTTTCCATTGTCATGAATTCGCGCTGGCGGGTGATCTTGCCGATGATAGCGCAGGCCGCTACCGTTGCCGGGCTATCCAAATACAGCGTGTGCGTGAGCAGCGTGAGATCGTGGCGGCACGCAAGGAATTCAGTGAAGGCGCCGCTGCGATCGATCCGGAACTGAAGACGGGACTGCACGGAAGTAAGTTGCGTGTGCGTATTCATGAGCGATGAATGCTATCACGCAGGAGCGGCGGTCATGGACATTGCGTAGAGTTCACTCTGAACGGCTTACGCCGATGCTGCGCATCATTTACCGCGCGATCAAAAGCCACCTCATCCAGCAGGCTGCCATTGCGGCAATGTATGCACAAGTATTGAGTCAGACATTAATGTTTCATAACTAATTGTTTTTATTTACTTATTTTAAAAAATGGAGTCCTCATGTATGAGGCAGACACGATATAGTTATAGTTAGCACATAATATCGTGTCTGACCCCATATTATCAAACGAACGGCTCGCCATCAACCGCCAAGGCAACGTCATCCTCAAGCTCAAGACCCCGTGGCGCAATGGCACAACGCACCTCGTGCTGACACCGATGGAGTTCATGCAGCGGCTGGCGGCCTTGGTGCCAAGGCCGAGATTGCACCTGATACGGTTTCACGGGGTGCTGGCGCCGAATGCGAAATTGAGATCACAGGTAGTGCCAACGCCCGCGCAACAAACGACAAAAGGCGAGGGCGATTGCCAACACGAACACAGCAAGCCCGTGCGCATGACGTGGGCGCGTCTACTCAAGCGCGTGTTCGACATGGACATTGAACAGTGCGCGTGCGGCGGCAAATTGAAGCTGATCGCAATCATCGAAGAACCGGCGGTGATCGAGAAGATACTCACGCATCTGGGGCTAAGCCCACAGTCGCCGCCGCGAACACCGGCGCGCAAGCGAGTGGATTTGTTGGAGTGGGCTTGAGAATCGGCGGGTTGTACCGGTGCCGAGGGGGTGATTTGAGTTGCGTTTGTGGGTCCGCAAAAAAATCAATTAAATCAGCAATTTAGCGACGCTTGGGATGGGGATTTTTTTACGGGATTTGAGGGCTGCGTGGCGCGGTCTGCGAATCAGGCTCAATTGACCGGTGGGTGAGGCCGGGATACATTGCGGCTCATGCAAAAAGGGCGTTTAAAAACCCTATACCTCAAACGGACTGGCGCCAAAAGCGGCGATCGGGGCGGCTACGCGCGAACTCGCGCCTTGCATCTACTGTGTCATCACATCGGGCCAACCCTTTGACGTCTAGCGGGCAATACCTCAGCTTGATTTTCAAGACGGTATCTGACCCCGCGACCAAAACAAATAGTTACGTTAATATCGTGTCCGACCCCATTTCATCGCCATATCCTGCGCCATGATTAATCGGATTACGCAAATGTTGTGCTTCGTGTTCATTACCGTATCCGTGCAATCGCACGCTGGTTACTTGTCAGGCGATACGATGCGCGACATTGTGCTGAATTACATTGTCTTAGTTAGTGCTAACAATCCGCTAAATCCGACTCAGGAATGTTTTTTGTGCTCCCCGACGTCCGAAAAAGCTGGCGCCTATACGGAGAACGCGCACGACCCTTTGCCATACGCCGGGCAACTACTTGGCGCACGCGTGCAGGATAGGCGTTACACCGTGATCCAACATACCATTACTACGCCGAAAGGGACGCCCCCCTCCGGCGAATACGAAAAGACTTTCATTAAGGAAGCGAAGTTCGACGGCATGGCTGACAAAACTCGCGCCCGCACCCGCGCGAACATTCTTCGTCACTTACACGAAGATTATCCGGACTATCAGCGGTTTAAGCCAGCCGATTTCGATAGGCTTTCTGACATCCACTTGCGTGGTGTTATGGCATCTTTTGTTGTAAAGCTAGATACCAAAGAATTCGTACCGGAGTCTTTCACCGCACAATATGGTGATAGAGCGGAAGGGGAAACCATGCTCGCGTTGGTACGTGCTGCCAAAAAAAGAGGGAAACCAGAATTTTTCTTAACCGGTATCCTTAATTCTGGTCTTAATGACGCTGCAAAAAACCCTGACAAACCAATAAATTCTGATATAAAAGTTGTTTCATCGGAACTTACTAGTACCCCCGTCACCTCCACCGCGCCCAGACTGCTAAACTTCAAAATTGGTCAAGAGATCATGCTACGCATGAATAAAAACGACAGAAGCACCACTATTAAAATCGTGGTGCCCCAAGACGCTATCGATGCAGCCATAGTCGCTAACAATCTTCCTGCGGACTTAAAGAAATATGAATTTCCTTTTGATATTGCTGACGAAGCGGCATTTATGGCTGGTTATGCAGCGCGTGCGGGGGCGTCCAGAGAAATTGGTCCCCTAAGCATGACATACCAAGATGGTGCTGTCTGCGCGCTATCCGGTACCATCGCCCGTCTTGCCAATTCTAATCAACCCAATATTCCTGCAATTCACGGATGGGCTGCAGGTTACATTTAGGGAGAGTTGGATGAAATGCCGCAAGCGCAGCTTGCTCAGAAAATGAGTGCCTGTACTGGTGCGAAAGCCATTTAACGGAACGTGGAAGTTTGCAGGAGGGGGGCACCCATTAGGGGGGAAGGGATCACCCATTAGCCGCCCGTTGTAAAGAGCGCGAATTAAAATCTCGCGAACCCGCGATGCTCGCATTGCACGATCCTCGTAAAACACCAACAAAAGCGATGGGGTCGCGTCTTGCCTATTGCCTGACTTCTTTTTTCAGCTGCTAAAGGATAGAAACTTCCGCCCACGCCCGCTAACGCGGGCGCTGTCGGTTCCACCGTCGAGCCTGCAAAGGCTGCAGTCACTTGTCAATGCGCGCCGCCAAAGGCGGAGGTGCCGTAGGCCAGCGCACCGGGCTGGGCGCGCGCGCACGTATATGGGGTCAGACACGATACAATATGATATCCTGTATCCTGCAAAACCTCGATTCGACACTCGACACATTACGGCTATGGCCCGCCTTCCACGCTACATCATTCCCGGTCAGCCGCAACACATTATCCAACGCGGCAATAACCGCCCAACAATGACGGGTACCGCAGTCGATTTAATTTACAAGCAATTTGACTCCGGTGCCTGTCGTTGTTCAACAACGCCTGACAAATTCTAAAAACACAAAATCCTGAAGACTCTCGTGAAAATGCAAAACTTAAAATCAAATCGACTCCGGTACGCATGGCACTACCGGGACCGTAGCGGCGGGCGCGTAGGCTGGAGGCAGGGGAGGACGGTTCGGTGAACAAGCTCGACGTTTCGCGCATTGCGTCGATTGCGGCCGCGTTTGCATTAGCGGTTGTAGGCGGCTTTGTCCATGCACAAGCTTTTCCGAGCAAGCCCGTTCGCATCGTCGTCGGTTATGCTGCGGGCGGCGGTACTGACGTCACGGCGCGTATGACAGCGCAGAAACTGGCGGATCAACTTGGCCAGTCCGTGGTCGTCGAGAACCGGACGGGAGCTGCTGCCACGATTGCCGCCGAGCGCGTCGCGACCTCGCCGCCCGATGGCTATACCCTGCTCATGATGGCCGCTGCCGACAGCGCACAGACTGCGCTGCGCAAACTCGCATACGATCTGGAGCGCGATCTGGCGCCGATATCGCTCGTCGTCATGGGGCCCGCCTTCGTGCTCGTCGTGCATCCCGCGCTGCCTGCGCGCAATGCGAAGGATCTGGCCGCGCTCGCGCGCGCCCGGCCCGACCAGCTCAATTATGCGTCCTCGGGGGTCGGCAGCCAGGCACATCTGGCAGGCGCGCTGTTCGGCACCATGATGCAGCTCAAACTCGGCCATGTACCGTTCAAGCTCATATCGGAGGCGACGGTCTCGGTCGTGAACGGCGACATCTTCATGGGTTTTCCGAGCGTGCCGGCGGCGCTGCCACTGGTCGGCAGCGGCAAACTCAAACCGATCGGCGTGACGAGCGCGCGTCGGGTCGGCGTGCTGCCGAGCGTGCCGACGCTCGATGAGTCCGGCTTGAAGGGCTATGACCGGTCGGGCTGGTACGGCCTGCTCGCGCCGGCGAAGACACCGGGCGCCATCGTGTCGCAGTTGAATGCGGCCATCGACAAGGTCGTGAACGTGCCTGACATGAAGCGAGCTTTCGAGAAGCAGGGGCTGGAAGCCGCGACGAGCACGCCGGAACAGCTCGCCGCGTTGATACGCACGGAAGTCGGTCAGAGCGCGAAGCTGATCAAGCTCGCGGGTGTGAAGCCGGAATGACGCCGGTCTTCCTGAAAGGAAAGTATGGGGTCAGACACGATACAATGATATCCTGTATCCTGTAAAACCTCGATTCGACACTCGACACATTACGGCTATGGCCCGCCTTCCGCGCTACATCATTCCCGGTCAGCCGCAACACATTATCCAACGCGGCAATAACCGCCAGGACATCTTTGCCTCTGACGAAGATTATCAGTTTTTCCGTGATGCGTTGGTTGACGCTTGCGTCAAACACGATTTGGCCGTCCATGCCTACGTCTGGATGACTAACCACATTCATCTGCTGGCAACGCCTGGTGCGGCAGACAGCATCAGCAAGGTCTTTCAATCCGTGGGGCGTCGCTACGTGCAGTATTTCAACTTCAACAATAAACGCAGCGGCACGCTTTGGGAGGGGCGCTACCGAGCGACGGTGGTGGACAGCGAGCGTTACCTGCTGACGGTTATGCGTTATATCGAACTGAACCCGGTTCGTGTGGGCGTGGTCGCGCATCCGCGCGATTATCCCTGGTCCAGTTACGCGCATAACGCAGGGGGCGACACGGGAAAGAACGTGGATTGGCTAGTGCCGCAGCGCGAATACGTACGGCTGGGGGGCACGGTTCAGGATCGGCAAGAGGCATACCGGCAACTCTTTAAGGCTGCGGTGCCCAAGGATGACCTTAGGGCTATCCGCGACAGCACGCATAAGGGCTGGGCGCTGGGAGGTGAGCGCTTTATCAAAAAGGTCGAGGCATTAAGTCAGCGGCGTGCCGTCTCCAAGGGGGTGGGGCGTCCGAAGATGAAAGATGATAATTGTGTCTGACCCTATATTCTTCTTCACTCGTGATCGACGAGCCTTGGGGCAACGGGGGCAGACGCCGTGTGGCGGGAAACACCGCCTAATGGATCGTGCATTGAGGGCAGGCATTGAGGTTTCCCCGCAATAAGGCTTGTACTATCAACTAGTTACGTGTAGTCTAATGGCAAAAGTCGCAAATACGCTACTGCTATGAATCGCTAGGGCACCATGCCCAATGCCTTTGCATCGCGGGCCCAGCGCGCCAGCTCGCGCCGCAGGAACGCGCGAGTGGCGTCGCGTGTGTTGGGGAATGTTTCGACGTCAAGTTCTAGCATGCGGTTTTTGAAGTCGGCTTGCGCCACCACGACAGACAGGTCGCGGTGCACCTTTGCCTCAACTGCTTCCGGCATGCGCGCAGGGCCGACAAACATCCACCACTCAACGTGATCAAATCCCGATACTCCGGATTCGGCAAGCGTGGGCACATCAGGCATTGTTTGAAAGCGCCGGGGGCTGGTGACTGCAATCGCCCGCAAACGGCCGGAACGGATGTGTTGTCCGAATGCCGTGGGCGAGGCCATCAGCATGGGTACTTGCCCAGCGAGTAGATCGATCATCGCAGGTGCGCCTCCCTTGTATGGTACGTGCGTAACATCGAGGCCTGCCGCACGCTTGAGCGCTTCCATGGCACGATGGCCATTGGTACTGGCACCGGGGCTGGCATAGGCGTACTTGCCGGGGCTCGATTTGATCAAGGCCATGAATTCCGCCGGTGTGCGTGCCGGAAACTCGGCGCGCACGGTTAGCACGGAGGGCGCTGAGGAAAAATACAGAATGGGAGATAGGTCACGCAAGGTGTCGTAGCGCAAATCGTTGCGTACCGCCGGGTTGGTTGCCAGCGTGCTGCCCAGCAAGCCTAGGGTGTGACCGTCGGGCGTTGCGCGGGCGATGGCTTCGGTGGCGATCACTGCACCGCCGCCAGTACGGTTTTCGACGATCACATTTTGCTTCCATAGTGGCAGCAGGCGTTCGCCCGCCATCCGAGCCATCACGTCCTGTGCCCCGCCTGGGCCCGAGGACAGGATGATGCGCACGGGCTTGGTCGGATAGTCGTCTTGCGCATAGACTGCGGTGGTTGTGCAAAGCGCAAGCACGAGGGCCATTAAACGCGTTGAGCATTCCGCGGCAAGCCGTTGAATGAAGCATAACATTCGGTAAATCGATCGATCCCGCAAAAGTTGCATCCTGATTCGTTTAATCGGGCAACGCATCATAATTCATCTCCTCCGGATCGATTTTTCTGCTGCACGTGCATGAAAGGCAAATTGGGTGCTATGGTAGCAACGCCTTCGGGGGCAGGTCTCGCAATACAACATTCCCCGAGCAATCTGGGTGGGCATTCATCAAAGCGCATCGTGGTGGTAATCGCGGCGCCGGAAGTCATTGATCAGTGCCGGACGCACATCGGGTTCACCCACAGTGGCTGCCAGGGTGCGAGGGTGCCAGCACGCGAGCGGGCGGACGGACTGGTTTGAGTGGGCTCGATCAGGCATCAGTACGCTTTACCGGGATTGAGGAGAGGCCATTGTCTCGCATGCTGCTTTGCGTGCATCGCTTAATCGGCCTTGATGTTGGAAGCCTTGATCACTTTGGCATACTTGGCGGTGTCGGTTTTCATCAATTCGGTGAACTGCTGGGGGCCGGCAACCAGGGCATCCATGCCCTGGTTGAGCAACCTGTCTTTGAACTCGGGCAACGCCTGATAGGCCGCCACGGCCGCAGCAAGTTTGTCTATGACGGGCTTGCGGGTACTTGCCGGTGCAATGATGCCGTACCACGATGTGACGTTGTAGCCGGGCAATCCGCCTTCTGTAAAGGTGGGAACCTGCGGCAGTGCCGGCAGGCGCGTCTCGCCGGAAACCGCAATCGCCTTCAGCCTTGCGCCGCGGATATGCGGGATTGCGGAAATCGGGATCTGAAACGCCAGCTGCACCTGCCCGCCGATCACATCGATAAGCGCCGGTCCGCCACCCTTGTAGGGGATGTGCTGCATTTTGACTGAGGTCATCAAATTGAACAGCTCAGCGACCAGGTTGGTGGGACTGCCGCTGCCCGCCGAAGCATAGTTCAGCTGGCCCGGCCTGGCTTTGGCCAGCGCGATCAGGTCCTGCAGCGTGTTGGCCTGCACTGCGGGATGCAACACCAGCACGAACTCGGTGCTGCTCACCGTGGCGACCGCTGAAAAGTTTTTGATGGCGTCGTAGGGCGCCGGGATCAGCAAGGGCGTGACGATGTGTGTGGGTGAAATCAGCATCAGCGTGTAGCCATCTGGCGCGGCGCGGGCGAGGGTGTCGCCGCCGATGAAACCGTTGCCGCCGGGGCGATTGTCGACGACCACTTGCTGGCCCCAGCTTTCGGTGAATTTCTGGCCGAACAAACGTGCCAGCGCAGTGGTACTGCCGCCTGGAGCGTTCGGGCTGATGAAGCGAATCGGCTTGGACGGATAGTCTGGTGCGTTGGCAGCCTGTGCGCAGTGCAGGGCGCAAAAGAGATTGCCGAGTGTGGCGAGGCAACACACGATGCGCATGCGGCTCTTGGGTTTGTTCATGGGTGGCTGTGGCGCGGAATCAATCCGAACAGCAGTATTGGGTCTTGCAATATAGCACTACTCAATTTTGCTGCAAGGATTAGTGACTGGCAAAGCTGATGGCCACACCCAAGCGCGCCGCCAAAGCGTCGAGTTTCTTGTCTATCGTCCACAGCAGCGTATCTGGCGTTATCAGAACAGAGGCGAGTAACGTCATATCCACGGCACCACACCCGGAGTCGTGAAATTGCTCGCGCTCAATCAAGGAAAGCGTTTCGTCGGTGGTTGCGACAACGGCCTGCTGCAACTGCCTCAGATCGCCGAGCGTGCGTTCGCGCGGTGTCGGTGGCGTTCCGCACGCGAGTTCGAGCAGGATCATCGGATGGCACAATACTTGATCCGTCGAGAGTAATGATTGTAGTACTGGGTTGGCGTTGCGGAAATGCGCAATCCAGACCGAGGTGTCTGCCAGTATCAAGGTTATTGGCTCAGCGCTTTTACCTGCCGACGAGGCGTGTCCTTCATCAAGGGGGCTTTGCTACCCAGCGCGGCAAGCCGTTTGCCCGCTTGCACTCGTACGAACACTTTCATCGCTTCACGAAACAGATCGGCCTTGTCCGTCCCGGGATCGGCGACGTCCAGTGCCCGCTGATAAAGCGCATCATCGATGGTTACGGTTGTTCTCATGTTAAGCCTCTTTGTCATCAATTATGATGTATATTAGCATCAAAAAAGATGATCGAAAAGATACAAAATCGCCCATGCGGTTGAACAGCGGCTTTTTCGGCCGGCACGCAACATAACTCTTTGATTATATGTACTATTTACCGTTCACCTTGCGAAAATGAGTTAGCAGGAAGGGGGGCAGATCTAGAGTCGTAGCATTTCATCGTGGCCCAGCTTGTAGCAGCGGCCTTTAAGAACCCACTCGATTTCGCCGTCAGCGCTCACAACGTCGTTTCCATGGGCATAAATTCGCGAGGATCGGCGATTTTTCCAGCCACAGCGGAAGCGGCTACCGTAGCCGGACTGCCGAGATACAGTTTGGCATCGCGCGCACCAAATCTTCCGGATGGATTATTGGTTGCCGTGGAGATGGATGTTTCGCCGGAATGTAGCGGGCCGATCACTGCGTCGTTGCAGGGGCCGCAGCCTGCGGGAAGCATGATCGCGCCTGCTTCGATAAACACCTGCATCAGGTCTTCGCGCGCAAGGCGTTGGGTGGAGGCCTCGGTGCCAGGTGCAATAAACAGGCGCACATGATCAGCGATACGGCGGCCTCGGAGTATGTCGGCGACCTGCACCAGATCGTCCCACATGCCCGAGCCGCATGAGCCGATGAAGGCATGATCGATTGCCGCCCCCGCGATTTCTGACAAGTTGACCGCATTTTGCACCCCGCCGGGTAACGCAATCTGCGGTTCGAGCCGGGAAACGTCCAGTGTGAACTTAGCCTCGTAAAGGGCATCTGCATCGGGGTACACTGGCGTAAAAGGCCGTTGAGCCTTTACATTGGCGTGCGCAAGAATGGCCGCGGATGGCGGTAGGAATACGCCGTAGGCCTGTATCTCCGTAGGGCTGGAGCATAGCGCCGTTCGTTCGGCAAGGCTGAATGGGTCGAGATCGCCTGCGTATTCGAGGACGCGGTAATCGAGATCGGCATCGAAAATTCCTTTCCGAAACAGCATCGCCAGATGAAATCCGATATCGCGCGCGTAGACGCCCGGTTGCAGGCGCCCCTTAAGCGTGAGCTTGACTGATTTCGGTACTTGCACCCAGTTGGTGCCTGTCGCGAGAACGCGACTGATTTCCGCGCCCATACGAAAGCCAAACGCACCGATAGCCCCCGCGTTGGTGGCATGCCGGTCATTGTCGAAGTAGAACATACCCGGCAGCAATAGCCCGGATTCCATCGGGAAAATGTGCCCATGGCCACCGCGCCCCGCATCGTAAAAGTTCTTGACGCCCCATTGTTTCGCGGCCCGGCGATTGAATGCGCCGCGCTCGGCCGCACGCGCGCTGCCGTAGATGACGTCATGGTCACTGACCATCATGACTTTGTCCGGTGCGGCAAGCCGGTTGATGCCGAGCGAATCGAGCTCGCGTTTTGCCCCCATTACCACGCCATCGTGAATCATCACGTAATCAGGAACGGGGAAAACAACATCGCCGGGACGCACTGACGCCTTGCCGCTTTTAGCCGCGAGTACTTTTTCAACGGCAGTCATGCCCATGACGTGACGCTCCCGTGGCGCATCATCGCGCCGTTGTTTTTTAGCGTCTGTGAAACGCGCTATTTGCCACCGGTCTTGATCGCGCCGTTATCGCGCAGTATTTTTGTCCAGCGCTCGGTATCTTTTTGCATGAACGTTGCGAACTCCGCAGGCGTTGTGCCTGCCGCATCGGCACCCGCCGCCTGCATACGTTCCTGCAATTCGGGGATCTTCAGCACTTTAACCAGATCCGCACTGAGTTTTTTGATGACATCGACAGGCGTTTTCAGCGGTACGTTCATGCCATACCAACCGAGTAGTTCAAAGCCGGGCACCGTATCGGAAATCGGTGGTACGCCGGGCAGCAGTCGCGTCGGTTTTTGGTAGGTAACGCCCAGCGAGCGTATCTTGCCGGATTGCGTGAACGCGGGTATCGAAGGAACTGCTGGGCAATAGGTATGGATATTGCCGCCGATGAGATCGGTCATGGCGTTCACCGTGTTCGCGTACGGCACGTGCGTCATTTTGAGGCCGGTGATCGCGTTGAACGATTCAATGCACATGTGTGAAGAGCCCCAGGTGCCGCCGGATGCGTAGAGTAACTGCCCCGGACGCGCTTTCGCATAGGTTATCCATTCCCCGATGGATTTCACGGGCAGTGACGAGCTGACAACTATCGCAAAGGGCGTGGTGCCAACCAGCGTGACCGGCGCAAATTCAGTTGCCAGCAGGTAGCGCTGATTTTGCACCATGGCAATCAACTGTGTCATGGTGCTGAGGAACATGGTGTGGCCGTCGGGCGCGGACCGGGCGAGCAGTTCAATGGCGATCAAGCCGGTTGCGCCGGAGCGGTTGTCGATCACTACCGGCTGGCCCCATAACTCGGCAAGGCGCATGCCGACAAGCCGTGCGATGACATCCGGTGCGGAACCTGCGCCATTGGCGACGATCATACGCACGGGGCGCGCAGGGTATGCCTGCGCTGCGACTGGCGTGGGCGCTGCGGCGAATATTGCACTTGCACTGATTGCAGTGGTTGCGGCGGTTATGAATTTTTTTTGGGTGAAACGCATGACTACTTCTCCGTTATGCATGTGATTCGGGTTCACACATTATTTTTCAGGTGCGACTTCAGGATTAAGCAACTTGACCGATTTACCTGCAGCAAACGCTGCCGCCTGCTCGAACGCCTCGCCAAAATACAGCTCGTAGGTGGTTGGCTCAAGCCACGCGCTGTGCGGCGTGCAGATGGCGTTGGGCAGCTTCAACAGGGGATGATCGCCGTTTTGCACCGGTTCGTTTTCGTAAACATCCGTGGCGGCGAACCCGGGGCGGCCTTTTTTCAGCGCATGCACCAGCACGCCGGGCGCGAAGAGTTCTGCGCGGGCCGTGTTAACGATTAACGCGGTGGATTTCATCAGCGCGAGATCGGCAGCGGTGATGATGCCGCGCGTGGCCTCCAGCATGCGCAGGTTGACGCTGAGCACATCGGATTGTGCAAAGAATTCTGACTTGCTGCTGGCTGCTTCATAGCCCAGTGTCTTGGCGCGCGTTGCCGTCGTATCGCGCGCGTAACACAGTACGCGCATGCCAAAGCTTGCGCCGGTGGCGGCAACCGGTTCGCCGATTTTGCCCAGGCCGTAGACCCCCAGTGTTTTGCCACGCAGACTGGTGCTGAACGTCTCGCGCCATTTGCCCTGCTTCATCAGCGTGGCGTCTTCGGCAATGCGCCGCACTGAAGCAAATATCAGCGCCCAGGTGTGTTCGGCGACGGTGTAGGGTGATGCGTGCGTGCCTGCGCAAACGGCAATGCTGTGTTCAGTGCAGGCTTTGAGATCAACGCTGTGGGCGCTGCGCCCGGTTTGCGCGATCAGCTTGAGCTTGGGCAGTTGTTCGATCAGTGCGCGGGTGAAATCGGTGCGCTCACGTACTGCGACAATGATTTCGGCATCGCGCAGTTTCTCAACCAGGGTTTCAAACGAAGGTGCTACATCGCGCAGCACCGTGACATCGTGCCCGGCCAGTTTGCTGAAGCAATCGAGCCGGGGCACGAGGCCATGGTAATCGTCCGGGATAACTATTTTCATGATGGGCGCAAGTTTAGCATGCGCCCATCAGTCATTCGCGTGGTTAAAGGTTAGCGGCGGTAGTAGTGACCGCCGCCGGAATAGCCGCCGCCATAGTAACCGCCACCACGATAAGGGCCGGGCACAACAATGCAGCCGGAAAGCACTGCTGTAATTACGATGGCAACAATGACTTTGACTGCGTTCATGGCCTGCACTCCTGATTGAGTTTGGAATGTGAGTGTGGAAACCCACGCTTCCAATAACGATTGAGGAAGGCAGATGACGACACGCCACGCGTAACAGAATTCGCTAGTCTGTAAGCAAATGTTTCAAATAGCGGACAGCAGATGAGTCGCTTGTGTCAAAATTGCTTTTCAAATCAACAAGGAGGACATGGAAATGGAGCTCGGACTCAAAGGCAAGGTAGTAGCGGTTACCGGCGGCAGTGAAGGCATCGGGCGTGCGGTGGTGCAACGCTTTGTCGCGGAAGGCGCGAAAGTGTCGTTCTGCGCGCGGCGCAAAGACGCACTCGACAAACTGGCGGATGAAATGCGCAAGGCAGGCGGGGATGTAATGTGCATGACCGGCGATGCCAGCAAGGCGGGCGAGATGGAGGCGTTCATCGAAGCCACGGTCAAGCACTACGGTCGCATCGACGTGGTGGTCAACAACGCCGGTGGCTCAGGGCAGTCGCCGTTTGCCAGCGTGCTGGATGACGCCTGGCAGAACGACATCAACATCAAGGTGTTCGCGCAGATTCGCACCTCGCGCGCGGCGATTCCGCACATGAAAAAGCAGGGTGGCGGACGCATCATCAATCTCAATATGGTGGGCGCCAAACAACCGGGCGCGGCGATGTTTCCGACGACGGTGAGCCGCGCAGCCGGGCTGGCGCTGACCAAGGGGTTGTCGAAAGAAGTGGCTGCCGATAATATTCTGGTAAACGCCGTAGCTGTGGGAAAAATCAAATCGGAAGGGCAGGAGCGCGGCGCCACGCGCAACAAAATCACGGTTGAAGAGCACTACGCACGCAACAGCAAATCCATACCGATGGGCCGCATGGGTGAATCGGAAGAGGTTGCCAACGTGATCGCGTTTCTGGCGTCTGATGCGGCGAGCTATGTCACGGGCACCTGCATACATGTGGATGGCGGAATTTCGGGTGTATTGTAAGTAATTGTTCTTAAATGGTTGTTCATTAAATTTTAGCCGCAGAACGACCGCCGTCATTCCCGCGCAAGCGGGAATTCATGACATGATAAAAATGGCACATGTACTATGGCTTCCCGCTTTCGCGGGAGGAACAAGGTTTGAGTATTGCTGGAACCAATGACACGTATCTCGATGAATAGCTTTCTACAGCATGGCATTACGTATACGCTGGTGCTGGTCTGTGCGGGTGTTAACGCGGCACAGACTGCGCCTGACGCCATTCGCTACCCCACCAAACCCGTGCGTATGGTCATTCCCTATGCTGCGGGCGGCCCGCCCGACGCCGTGGCGCGCATCATTGCTGACAAGGTCACCGCCGGCTGGGGACAAAACTTTGTGTTTGACAATCGCGGCGGCGGTGGCGGCGTCATCGGTGCGAACATCGTCGCCAAGGCACCGCCGGATGGCTATACCGTGTTGCTGCACACGGCCGCTTACGCCAGCATGCCGTACTTCTACAAACAACTGCCCTACGATTCGCAGCGTGATCTGATTCCGGTGACGCTGGTGGCGAAAAACGTGGGGTACGCTTTGTTGGCGAATCCCCGGTTGCCTGTGAAATCAGTGAAGGAGCTGATTGCTTTGGCGCAGGCCAGCCCTGGCAAGCTGAATTTCGGATCGCCCGGTATTGGCAGTGTAGGGCATCTCGCTGCTGAACTTTTTTTGAGCGCGGCGAAAATCAAGATGACGCATGTGCCTTACACCGGCATTCCGGCCATGATTACTGACATCATCAGCGGACAAATTGATGTGGGGTTTCCGGCCGCCGTCGCTGCGACCGGCCTGATCGGCAGCGGACGCCTGCAAGTGCTCGGCATCACGGGTGAAAAACGTTGGGAGAAATTGCCTACTGTGCCGACGCTGGACGAAGCCGGTCTCAAGGGTTTCAAGTTTGTGAGCTGGTACGGGCTTTGGTTCCCCGCCGGCACGCCACAGACCATTGTGCAGCGTATGCGTGACGACGTGGCTGACGCGGTGAAGGACCCGTCGGTGCGGCGGCGCCTCGATGAACAAGGGTTGGATGGCATAGGGTCCACGCCGCAGGAACTGGCGCGCACCGTCAGTGAAGAAATGGCGATGAACAAGGAACTGACGGCGCGTATCGGCATTGTGCCGCAATAACTATCCGCAGGTTCTGTTGTCCACTGCGATCCGTGCGCTGAACCGCGTGTAAGGCTGGCTGCCCGTGGCCGGCGGCTTGAGCCAGGCCAGCCACCACAGGGCCAGACCATCGCGGCGGCTGTCGATTTGCACGTGGCGGCGCGCAAGGCTGCAGCGGGCCAACGTCACATTGGCATGTCGCACGTCGCGCGCCCACTGCGGAATCCACTCACCTTGCGTTTGGATGCAACTACGATAGTCCTCGCCCTTGAGGCCCGGGCCGCACTGCCCTGTGTCGGGGTGTGCGAGCCAAACCACACTTTGCCGGGTGTCAATGCTGGCGCGCGCCAGTACGCCACCGTCACCATCGAGAAATTCGATTTGCCCGTTACGCATTTGATTGACCACACCGGTTTCGGTGCGGTAGATCAGTTGCACTTCGAACGTGGCATGTGTGGTGGCGTGCCAGTAACCGTATGCGTACGTTGCCGCATACAACAGTACGGCAGCGGTGCAGAGGATGCGCGCCGTGTTCAGTGGTTGCTTTCCATACGCACATCGTCCAGATCTAGTGTGTGTCCACGCTTGATGTAGGCGTAGACATCGGCCAGTTCTGTGTCTTTCAAGGCGGTGGCGAACGAGGGCATCGCGCCGCGCGCCGTTTTTGCGCCTCGTATGAAGCGTACTTCAGTCATGTCGTTCACTGCAGCTTTTAGGTCGAAAGCAGCGTCTTGTTTCAGCAGGCGCACGCCGTGGCAAGTGGAGCAATGTTCGCCAAATACCACCGCACCGGCGCGTTCGCGGGGCGAGGCTTTGTCAGCCTGCGCGTACGTCTGTGGCGCGGTGATGCCAGCAACGGTCAGCACTGCAAGACATGTCGCGATTGCGATATAGTGGCCATGTGTTTTTGAGTGATTGATTTTGTTCATATTCTTATGCAAGTAACGCGCGAATTTTGTCCGGAGTAAACGGCAAATCGCGGGCGCGTTTGCCGGTGGCGTTGGCAATGGCGTTGGCGATGGCCGCTACGGCAGGGCCTTGCGAGCCTTCGCCAGTGCCCAGCGGGCGTTCATTGGGCATGTTAATCAAATGCACTTCCACTGCTGGCACATCGTTAAATGTGAAGATGGGATAGTCGGCCCATGAGCGGGTGGTAATGCGCTGGCGGTCGAATTTGACTTGCTCTTTGAGCGTCCAGCTCGCTGACTGAATAATGCCGCCTTCTATTTGATTGATTACGCCGTCGGGGTTGACGATGAGACCGGCGTCTACGGCGGCAATGGCGCGGGTGACTTTCACCACACCACTGCGATCCACCGTAACGTCGGCGACCACGGCGCAGTAAGCGGCGAGGTTTTTGTATTGCGCAAAGGCAAAGCCGCGGCCACTGGTTCCATTGCCCTTGGCGTTGGTTTGCCAACCGGCTTTTTGCGCGGCGAGTTCGATGACGGCACGCGCGCGCGGATTTTTCATATGTCGCAGGCGGAATTCCACCGGGTCTACGCCCGCCGCCAGCGCCGTTTCGTCCATAAAGGATTCCAGCGCGAAAACATTGGCGTAAGCCCCCAGCGTGCGCAGCGCCGACGTGCGCACGGGCATGTCCGTCAGGTAATGCAGCAGTATATTCTGGCGCAGAAAATCATATAGCGGGACAGCGTTACGATCTGCTGCGCCCGACGGTTGCGGAGAATTGTTGGGTGTGGCGGGTGGCGCTGGATTGGCGAGGTGCCAGCCGCCCAGTACAAAACTGCCCGCAGGATTGCTGGTGGGGCGTGTCGAATGCGGGTGGCTCCAAATTTCGTGCTGCCAACCTACGATATTTTTGGATTCATCGAGCTGCGCCTGCATTTTCATGATCATGGCCGAACCGTACGGATCCCATGCGAACTCGTCGTCGCGCATCCATTGTAATTTGACCGGACGGCCATGGGTGGAGCGCGCTAGCAGCGCGGCGTCGCAGGCCACATCGTCTGCCCCGTTGTGGCCGTAGCAGCCGGAGCCTTCGACGTGTGTACAGGTGACGTTGGCGATAGGGGTCTTGAGCGCCTTCGCCAGATCGGTGCGCAGCGGGAATACACCCTGGCTGTGCGTCCACACTTGATACTTTCCGTCCTTGAATTGCGCCACGGCGCATGAGGGGCCAATGGAGGCATGCGCCTGAAACGGGCGTGTGTATTCGGCTTCGATCGTGGTCACTTTGCCGCCGCCACTGGCGAAAGGCACGACGGCTTTGATCACCGAATCGCGCGAAGGCACTTTCTTCAGATGCTCAAAAAGCGCGGGACCGCTCGGCGGCAAGTCAGGTGTCTCACTCCACTTGGCCGATGCCCGCAGCGCAGCGGCGGCTTTGATTGCCTGTTCTTCGCGCTCGGCAGCGACGGCCAGAAAGTTGCCGTCACGCATCACGGTCACCACGCCGGGCAGCATTTTGGCAGCGGCTTCATCCACCGACACCAGTTGCGCGCGATACGACGGCGGGCGCACCACGCGGCCAAATACCATGGCGGGCAGACGGATGTCCTGCACATAGGCGGCACCGCCGGTGACTTTGGCGGGGAAATCGCGACGCGGCACGCTCTTGCCGATCACCTTGTGCTGTTCGGGTGGTTTGGGTTTGGTTGTTGCGGTGGCTTCCCGTTTGAGATTCAAGTCGTTGGCTAAATCCCAATAGGTCAGACGAACCGGGCTTGCGCTGATCGCGCCATCGGTCACACTGAGTTTGTCTACGGCGACGTTGAGTCTTTGTGCAGCGGCGGCAAGCAGCATGCCGCGCGCCTCAGCGCAGGCAAAACGCAAGGCAGTGCCGCTGCCTTCGACCGACAGACTGCCTGCGGTCATGCCTTCGTCCGGCGTGCGTGCGGTATCCGCGGACACCATGTCGATGCGCTCATAGGCGACATCCAGTTCGTCGGCGGCGATCTGCGCCAGCGCCGTCAATATACCCTGGCCGATTTCGCATTTGCCGGTGTGGATGGTGACTTTGCCGTTGGCGTTGATGCGTATCCAGCCGTCGAGCATACGGTTGTTGTTGAGGCCGCCCGGCAACGTCGTGCGTGTTTGTTGTGCAATAGCGACGGGCCCGGCAAGACTGAAGGTGGCAATGACAATGCCACTTTGCTTGAGGAATTTGCGGCGGTTGAGTTGAGCCGGAATCATGCTGCACCTGCCTTCGCGGTAACCGCGGCACGTTGCACGGCACGGACAATACGGTTGTGCGTGCCGCAGCGGCACAGGTTGCCGGCCAGTGCGTTCTTGATGTCGGCAACGCTGGGATTGGGCTTACTGTCGAGCAAGGCTTTTGCCGACATGATCATGCCGCTGGTGCAGTAGCCGCATTGAGCGGCCTGCTCGTCGAGAAACGCTTTTTGCAGCGGATGCAGCTTGTCGAGCGCACCGATGCCTTCGAGCGTGGTCACGGCTTTTCCTGCGAGCGCAGACACTGGCGTCACGCACGAGCGCGCGGCGCGGCCATCGATATGCACCGTGCAGGCGCCGCACTGGGCGAGTCCGCAGCCGAATTTCGGGCCATTCAATTCAAGATCGTTGCGCAACACATAGAGCAGGGGGGTGTCCGCGTCAGTGCGCACAGTGCGTGAAGCGCCGTTCACGCGCAGGGTGTATTCGGGCATTTTCAGCTTCCTCAATTGCCGCTCAGTCGCGGTTCGCAGGTAATATAGTCGAAGTTTAATAGGATGAGTTAGCCTTGTGTAAGCTCGATTCCAAAACTTGAAGTATTAAAAAAACCATGAAAATACGAAAACTTACGCCATATGCCGTTAACGTTTCCGAAAAAACCAATTGGTTCTTTCTGAAAATCGAAAGTGACGACGGACTTGCTGGCTGGGGCGAAGCGTCGCTCAGTGGCGGCTGGGAAGAAAATCAGGTGCTTAACTGCAAGCGGCTGGCATCGAACATCGTCGGCCTGACTGTCGACGAAGCGTTGCCGCAGCTCACGGTGTATCCGCATGCCGTCGGCGGGCTGGTGTGGAATTCGATATTGAGTGCGGCGGAAATGGCGTTAATGGATATCAAGGCGCGTGCGGCAGGCGTGCCATTGCATCGGCTGTTTGGCGCGCCGTTGCGTGACAAGATTCGGGTCTACGGCAACATCAACCGCGCTGCTACGGACCGTTCACCTGCAGGTTTTGCGGCGCTGGCGCGGGATCGCATGGCGCAGGGGTACACCGCCTTCAAGCTGGCGCCATTTGACGGGGTTTATTGGGCGGATCTGGCTGACGCCGAAGTCAAAAAGAAATATCGACACGCGCTCGATTGCATATTCGCCGTGCGCGATGCGGCTGGCCCGCATGCCGGTGTACTGGTCGATTGCCACTGGCGCTTTGATGAGCCCACTGCGCTGCAACTGCTGCGCGATCTTGCGCCCGCAAAATTATTCTGGGGCGAGTGTCTGACTTCAGAACGCGCCGAACATCATCCGGTGCTCGACCGCGTGCGCCGTGCTGCGGAAGACATGGGCGTGCTGATCGCCGGTGGCGAGCGGCAAATCGGTGTGTTGGGTTTCGAGCCGTTGTTGCGCGCAAAATTGCTCGACGTGGTAATGCCCGACATCAAATACACCGGCGGCTACAGCGGGATGCTGGCAGTGGCGAAACGCGCGCACGAATGTGGCGTTAAATTTTCACCGCACAATCCGACCGGCCCCGTTTGCAACATGGGAAGTCTGCATGTGTGTGCGCTGGTGCCGAATTTTCTGATTCTGGAGCGGCAAAGCGAAGGCAGTGTCTACGATGAGATTATTCTCGGCGAACATCCGAAGCTGGTGGATGGTCACTATGCTGTGCCACAGTCGCCGGGTTTGGGTATCTCGCTGAATGAAGAAGTGATGAAGACGCATCCGCCGCTGAAACCCAAGGGGGAATCCACGGCGGATCCACGGTTGGGGTAGGTTCGGAAATTACAACCGATCTTCAATCCAGTCTGCGATGTAGTCGATACCCACCTGCCGGTTATCGGCTTGCGCGTGATAGTGGCCACCATCCTCGGCGTTGAGGATTTTCAGGTGTTTGTCAGTCGATGAAATAGCATCGAACAGCCTGGGTGCATTGGCAACCGGTACCACCGTATCTTCGGCGGCATGTACGATAATGAACGGGCCGGTGATTTTTTCCGCCACGCCAACCAGCGAGAAGTTTTTGGCTTTTTCCAGTGCTGTCTCGGCACCATTCGGGTCGTCGATGCAGCCCATGATCCAGCGGAAGTGAAACGCCGATTGCGGCGTGCCATTCGGATCGGCATCCTGACGGCGTTTGATGTCGCGCTGCCAGCCGTGCAAATCCCAGTGCAGGGCGCTCATGGCAATGCCGCCGCGATAGCGCTTTTCAAAAGCCGCGACTCTGGCGGCGTAGTAACCCCCAAAGCTGTAGCCCATGACGAATACTTTTTGCACATCCACATCGCTGCGTGCCGCTACAAAATCGTAAGCTGCTGTACCGGCCACTTCGTAATCGTGGCGTGCGTATAACTCACGCAGACGCAGCGATTCTCCTTGACCCGGCCCGTCGATGGCGAGGGTGTTCCAGCCGCGTGCAGCGAATTCAAGTCCTGCGAACAGCACACTCATTTCCTTGCAGTTATCCATGCCGTTGAACAAGACAATCGTTGGCGCGCGCACAGCCGTGGTATTTTGCGCCTTCATGAAAAACGCGGGCAGTGACTTACTTGTGTGCGTATCCTCAAACGGCACCTCGACTCGCTCGACGTTAGGGTAGCGCCGCAGGATGCCTTTGGTCTGGCAGTCAATGGCGATGCGGCCCATCTCGCGCTTCTCCGGGCCCGGATGGATAAATCGCTCGGCAGTAAAATAATACATGCCTGCGCGCAAATAATAATTGCCCGCGCTCATGCGATGACCGGCGGCTTCAAGCCCATCAGCGCGCGCATGCAGCCGTTTGCCCATGGCGCTCCATTCTTCCCACCACGCCTGCGGCTCGGTTTGGCGCGCACGCAGTTTTTCACAAACCTGATCAATTTCGCCCAGCGCCACCGCACCATACGGGGCCATGCCTTTGGTGACGAGAATGGCGTTTGACCACACCATGTTGCCGGGAATATGCGCGATCCAGGGGCTGTTTGCTGACATCGTTTGCTCGTGTTGTCTGTGGGTTATTGGTAGGGGCGCACATTATCCCTGAATCGGCATGCCTGTTTCTTTTTGTAGAAAAATATCAATAAAAACAATAGTTTACGATTATTTTTCTGTAATGGAATCAAGCCGAAGAATTTACAAACTCGTTACGATGCTTACCGATGCTTACGATATTTGCGGTGCTTGCGTCGCTATACTCTGCTGTGTAATTTAATCGGCCCGACACAGAACCTGATGATTGCTGATAAGCCCCCGGCACTTGCCGAACCTACAACCGCTGCGCGATTTTCGCCGCGCCTGCTGGATATTGCCATCGGGCTGATTGCGCTACTGGCGATTGCCGGTCTGTGGATCGAGACGATCTATCACGCGCGCGACAATCGCGCGCAGGCGGTGCAGATGACGTAGGTGACGTAGGGTCGGTTAAAGTTTGCGCAGAATCTCTGCGCCTTTGGCCAATGTTTCTTCCGATTTGGCAAAACAGAACCGCAGCACTTTGTGCGCGGGGGGCTGGCGATAAAAAACTGACACCGGTATCGACGCAATACCTTTTTCCTTGATCAACCGTATCGCGAGATCAGTGTCCTGCTCGTCGCTGATGGCGCTGTAGTCAAGGTTCTGAAAAAATGTGCCGCGCGAAGGCAGCGGTTTGAAGCGTGAGCCTTCAAGATGCGCCAGAAAAAAATCGCGTTTCTGCTGGTAAAACGCGGGCAGCGCCAGATACGCATCGCGGTTCTTCATGAAATCGGCAAGTGCGTATTGCACCGGGCCATTGGAGACGAAGGCATTGAATTGATGCACTTTGCGAAATTCCAGCATCAGGTTTTTGGGTGCTGCGACGTAACCCATTTTCCAGCCGGTAACGGCATAGGCTTTGCCGAATGAGTTGACCACAAAACTGCGCTCCGCCAGCAGTGGAAAGCGCGCGACACTTTGATGCTGATGGCCATCGAATACCAGATGCTCATAGACCTCATCGCTGGCCACAACGATGTTGGTGTCGTTGAGCAGACTTTCCAGCACACGCAAATCTTCAGCGGAAAAGACACTGGCGGTCGGATTGTTCGGTGTGTTCAAAATGATCATGCGGGTGCGTGGCGTGATGGCGTTTTTGACGGCCTCCCAATCGATGCTGTAATCGGGATAGCGCATCTGCACATAGACTGGAACGCCGCCATTGACTTCAACCGCCGGGCCGTAACTATCGTAAGCAGGCTCGAACAAAATCACCTCGTCGCCGGGGCTGACAAAGGCGGTGACAGCGGTGAAGATGCCATAGGTTGCCCCCGGCGTTACCGTGACTTCATGCTCAGGATCGTATGCCGCGCCGTAGAGAAATTGTATCTTCTCGGCTATGGCCTCGCGCAGACCGATAATGCCTGCCATGGGCGGATATTGATTCAAGCCCGAGTTGATATATTTGCAGAACAGTGCGCGCAGTTCGGGCGCACAATCAAAATCCGGGAAGCCCTGCGACAGATTGATCGCGTTGTACTCCGCCGCGAGCTTCGACATGGTAGTGAAAATCGTAGTGCCGACATTGGGGAGTTTGGAGGTGATGGGTTGCGGGTAGGTAGGCATGGTGTAGCTAGCGTGCGAAAAGTTTTAAGTATTTGTTTTTAAAAGATATTCAATTCGTCGCGACACGCTTCGCCGCCAACGCATTCAAGTCTTCAATATAGCCTTGCAGCTTTTCCTGCACGTGAGCGCGTTGTTGTGGTGTGAGCATGCGCTGAACTTCGAGATAAAGTGTGATGCGCTTTTCGTAGCTGTCATCAATGGCAGCATGCACATCGGGGGCGCGGCCCTTTTCCCAATCGGCCAGCCATGGGCGCAACGCGCGCGCGAATTCGGCCTTGTTATTGCGGGTGGCGAGCAACGCTAGAAATTCTTTTTGCCGCCGTTGGCGCTCTTGCTGGCGCAGGTGATCGGTGTAGGGAATGTTGTTGTTCAACACGGCAATACGTTCTTCCTGCGCGTGAGTCAGCGGGCCGGTCCAATCGCGTATGCGTTTCAAGGTGCGATCGAGGCGCGCGCGGCGGCGATCTTCCTGCGTGCCGCCGAGTTTGTATTCGCGGGTGAATTTCTGGTTGACCTTGGCGAATTCTTTTTCAAGCGCATGAATGTTGTCTGACGTGAGTGTGGCCAGCAGGTCTACGGCGTCAGGCGTGCCTTTTTCAGCGATCACGCGAAAGCGCGATTTTGTACCCTCGATCAGCCACAGTGCGTCGTCGCGAGTAATGTTTCGCTGCGCGCGCTGTTTCATCTCGCCAAGAAAACGCGCGTAATCGGGCAGTTGCTCTTGCCGATGCCATGCGAGCAGCGTATCAATGCGCTTGTTGAATTCGTGTTTTTGCGCGGGATCCAGATCAAAATAATCGTGTGCCATCCACGCGAGTACGGTGTCGGCCTGGTTGTAGACCACACGCACGGCGCTGCACCCGGTGAGCAGGCTAAAGCTGGCCAGCAGCATTATGCTGACGAGTCGCCGGAACATCAGGATGGCATGCATGGGTTGCTCAATACAAACAAAGCCCACAGCAACAAGTGCCTGTGGGCTTTGTTGTCATTGTGCTGATTTGCGTTGTATTTACAGTGCGCTTGCGCCAGCCTTGGCGCATTGCTCGTCCTGATCGCCGGTGACGCCGCTCACGCCTACTGCGCCGATCATTTTGCCACCAACCACCAGTGGTATGCCGCCGGGTGAGCCGATGGCGCCGGGCAGTGTCATCAGCGCATTGCCACCTTTGGCGATAGCGTCGGCGAATACGCGCGTCGGGCGGCGGTAGGTTGCTGCTGCTTTCGCCTTGGTCTGCGAAATGCCTACGCTGGCGATTTGCGTGTCGTCCATTTTTTCAAAGTACACAAGATAGCCATGGGTATCGACTACGGTCACGGCGATGCGCCAACTGTTTTTTGCGCATTCAGCGACAGTGGCGGCTGCGACTTTACGTGCAGCTTCTACGCCGATGTCGGCACCGTAGGATTGGGCTTGGACGATGCCCGCTGATGCGGCCAGTGCGAGTGAGGCAGCAATGCCAGCAAATTTTACAGTTTTAAACATGGAGTCTCCTTGGTTTTTAAAAGAGGTTGGTGCAAAGCGCCCGCTACAATACGCTTGGCGCATGCAGCAGGCAAACACTATAGCGTGTTCAGGTATTCCAGCATGCGCTTACGTTGCGCAGTATCCGGCAGGCGGCCCACACCCGCCTGCAGATTATCCTTCAGATGCGCTACGCGGCGCGTGCCGGGAATCACGCACGTTACTGCCGGGTGGCCCAGCAGATATTTCAGGAAAAATTGCGCCCAAGAGTTGCAGTCAAACTCTGCGGCCCATGCGGGCAAGGGCTTGCCTTTAACCCGGCTAAATAAATTTGCCTGCGCGAACGGGCGATTGATGATGACGGTCACACCGGCTTCCAGACACGCGGGCAACAGTCGTGTTTCCGCTTCGCGCTCGGCCATGGAATAATTAAATTGAACGGTATCGTAAGTATTTGTTTTTATTAATTCTTCCAGTTCGGTATGCGCGCCTTCGTGATAGTGGGTAATGCCCATGTAGCGAATTTTGCCACTGGCTTTCCACTCGCGCAGGGTGCGCGTGTGGGTGTCGAGATCGAGCAGGTTGTGTATCTGCATTAAATCCATGTGCCTGGTACGCATGAGCTTTAAGGATTGCTCCATCTGCCGCACGCCGGCTTGCTGACCGCTGGTCCAGACTTTGGTAGCGAAAAACAGTTGGTCGCGGTTGTTGAGTTCGCCCGTGAGATCGCCGACGGTGCGTTCGGCTTCACCATACATCGGCGAAGAATCCACTACCGTGCCGCCTGCTGCGGCAAAATCCAGCAATACCTGTTTCAATTCGGCACGTTCTGGTGCGTTGGCGCCGACATCAAACGTCTGATAGGTGCCGATGCCTACTACCGGTAAGGTATCGGTGCCTTTGTGAATTTTTCTTCTAATCAAGATGTTAGTATTTGTTTGTGAATGAGCGGTGGGCGAGTGCATGGCAAGCCAGGCGGATGCGGATATCATTTTCAGAGCACGGCGGCGCTGTTCGATCTGGCGTGTGGGCATGCGTGCGCGGTAACGTTATAGAATCGGTCGTTGAAGCTATTGGTAGGTGCTATTGTCAGGTGGACGTGGCGCTGGAGCCCAATCTACCATAGTAACCCCAATGCGGAAGCACCTTGCTGCCTTGGTCAGGATGGATGAACAAACAGGATTTATACGATGGTCATTGCAACAGTTAACCGCTTTATCAGTCTCTTTTCCGACGCGTTTGCCGGGCTATCGATCAACGTGCCGGTGGCCGATGTCGAACGCATGGCGATGTTGATTCAGCACTCCATGGATCATGGGCGTCGCGCCTATCACACGTCCACTCACGTTTTTGACATGTGCGAAGGCATGAATCCGCGACAGGTGCTTGCGACCTTGTTTCACGATATCGTATATTTCCAGCTTGACGGCGGATTTCCCAAAGGCGCCGATGCACTGCTCAAGCGCGTGGTGCGCGTCGAACACGACAGAATGGAGGTGCGTCCCGGCGATGCCAGTGACAAGGGTTACAGTATCTGCACCGGTATTTTTGGTTTCAAGGCCGGGCACGCACTGCCATTGTATGGCGGCATGAATGAATTCCTGAGTGCGGTGGTGGCTACGCGTACGCTGGAGCCTTATTTACCACTGAAAGACATTCTCGCGATTGTCGCCTGCATCGAGTCAACGATACCGTTTCGCATGAACAATGCAGCGGGCCTCAGCAACCTGACGGTACTGCGCAACCGGTTGGGTGATGTCAGTGCCGCGCTGGAATTGCAGCCCACGCTGGCCGAGCTTGAGTGCATGGTGAAGGACGCCGCAGTGCTGGCGAATCACGACGTGTCGAGTTTTTCCGAGGCTGAGCCAGCGCTTTTTCTGTCGACCACCTGGTTGTTGATTGAGGAATCCAATGCACCGCTGGCGGCGGTGGGCATTTATTCCATTCAGGACTATCGTACCGCCTTGTCCCGCATGGAAATGTTTCTCGGTTCACTCAATCCCGACAGCGTATTCCATGATTACCACGACACACCCGGCGCAAGCGAATTCGCCGCATTGCGTGTGGCCGCGGGCCGCAACCTTGAATTTGCGACCAAATATCTGCGCACGAAAATTGTCGGTATTTCCACGGTTGAAGCGTTGGCGCGTGCCACTGGTGGCGATTGTCCGGTATCGATGCTGCTGGGCGATATACGCAGCGCGTACGGTCGCCCGGATCGCGTCGAAGATTTTCTGCCGCTAGCGCCGGCGGATGAATCACTACTCGACGCGAAATTGCTGGATGTGCTGGAAAAAGGCCGCTCCAAGGAATCGGTCAGTGACCTGACGGCCTCACCGCTGACGGCCTGGGTGTACCGAAGTCTCGGCGTTGCAGGCACAGAGCATGCTCTGCAACAGGCCAGAAAAATGTTCACCGGCGAATTGCCGCCGGGCGATTTTTTGAAGACGCTGGATCGCAACATGGTGTGCGCGCTAACCGAGGCCTGCGCGCATATTGCCATCTCGCGCAGAGAAGCCCTGCTCGCGCTGGCAAAAAGCCTGTAAGCGGCAGGGCGCTGAACCAAGCACGCGATGCGCTGGCTGCGACTCTTCAAGTTATTCACAATCGGCAGGCTGGCGACGATTGCGGCTCTGGCCGCGGGCATGCTGTTGTACCGCTATGAGCCGTTGCCGGTTAAAGTTGTGCGCAACGCCGTATTCGATCAGTATCAGCGCTGGCATCCACGCGAGTATGAAGACGTGGGCGTGCGCATTGTCGATATCGACGACGAAAGCCTGAAACGTATCGGCCAATGGCCGTGGCCACGCACCCAGGTGGCTGATCTGATTGTCAAGCTGCAAGATGCCGGTTCCGCAGCGATAGGATTCGACGTGATGTTCGCCGAGGCGGATCGCACGTCACCCAAAGCGATGGCTGCGCTGTGGAATACACAGGGCGATGTGCGCGATAAGCTGCTGGCGATTCCTGATCACGATCAGGTGATGGCTGGCGCTTTGCGCGGCGGGCGTGTGGTGCTGGGTTTTGCCGGTAAACGCGATGGCCTGGCGACACGGCTGCCCGCGAAACCATCGCAACTGGGGACTGAGGGGCCTTCTGCATTGCCGTTTCTCAATGTGATTACCGGTGCGGATGCGTCCCTT
>CANKUB010000037.1 GCA_947486575.1 Betaproteobacteria bacterium
AATTTAAACGCCATCACCGGCACCGTCAGGTCTTTGCTGTAGCCTGGCGCATTCTTGTGCGTGTGAAACAGATTGCGCGTCTGCAATTGCGGATCTTTCACTGACTCGGAAATCTTGCGTGTGCGCGTGGCGGGCACGTGGCGGCTCTGCAAAAAATCCTCCCACTCCTGCGCGGTTTTGGTCGCAATAATGTCTTCGACAATTTTGGTTTGCTCGGCGTAGTTGTCACGGCGCTCTTTGTGTGAACTTTGCTTGGCGATATCCGGGCGGCCGATGGCCGTGAAAAAACGCTCGTGCTGACCTTTGTTACTCGCCGCAATCATGATCAGGCTGTCAGAAGCCATATAGCCCTGGCTGCTGGCGTGCTCCATGCGATTGCCCTTGGGCGACGGTTCTTTGCCGGTGTAAAGATAGTTGGTCAGGTGCGAACCCATCAGCATCATCGCCACATCGAGCATGGCGCTATCGATGTACTGGCCCTTGCCGGTGCGTTCGCGCTGGAACAATGCCGCCGACAACGCAAACGCGTTCATGGTGCCCACGGCGTAGTCGATCACCGGCGACCCCACTTTAATCGGATTCACCTCCGGCGTGCCGGTGGTGCGCATCATGCCGGAAGTGGATTGAATGGCGTGATCGTAGGCAGTCATGTTGCCACGCGGACCATCCTGGCCGAACGCGGTCATCGAGCAGTAAATCAGCTTCGGATTGATCGCTGACAAATCCTTGTAGCCCAGGCCGAGTTTGGCAAACGCGCCGGCGCGATAGTTCTCAACAAAGATGTCGGCGTCCTTGACCATCCGCTTGATGATCTCCTGACCCTTTTTGGTCTTCAAATTAACGGTTATCGCGCGCTTGTTCGATGCCTGTGTGGCAAACCCCAGGCCCATTTTCGCGTCAGACAGATCATGGTCAGTACCGCTTTCGCGGCTTTGATCGCACTCGTGCGGGTCTTCAACCTTGATCACATCAGCGCCGAGCAGGGCGAGTTGATAGGCGGCGAAGGGGCCGGCCAGCACGTGGGTTACGTCAATGACTTTGATGCCCTCAAACGGTCTCATAATTTATCCTTTAAAAACAAATAGTTATATCAATCATGGGATGCAAACCTGTTCTGCTACAATCATTTGGGATGCTACCTCAAACCCGCGTCACACGGTCACGAACACTCACATTATGAAACGCTTATGAAACGGCTCATCGTCGCCATTACCGGCGCCTCTGGCGTAATTTACGGCATACGCGCGCTGGAGATTTTGCGCAAGATTAAAGACGTTGAATCGCACGTGATTCTATCGCCCTCAGCCGCGCGCACCATCGCCGAAGAAACCGATTACGATATCGACACGGTTAAAAAACTCGCCGACGTGCAATACAACTTCAAGGACATTGGTGCTGCCATTTCCAGCGGTTCGTTCAAAACCGAAGGCATGCTGATCGCGCCCTGCTCAGTCAAAACCCTCTCCGGCATCGCCAACAGTTTTAACGAAGAACTGATCGTGCGCGCTGCGGACGTGTGCCTGAAAGAACGTCGCCGCGTGGTGCTGATGTTCCGCGAAACGCCGCTGCACGCCGGACATATACGCCTGATGGAACAGGCAACACTGAACGGCGCCATCATCATGCCCCCCGTGCCGGGCTTTTATAGCCGCCCCAAAACCATTGACGACATGGTGACGCAAAGCACCGGGCGGGCGCTGGATTTGCTGGGCATCGACGCCGGTGTGGTCAAGCGCTGGAAAGATGAGCCCCCCGCGCCAGCGCGCACGTCGCCCCGCCGTTGATTCCCCAATACTGGCTGTTTGTACTTTGCCGCATTACGCTCGTTTGACTCGTGAACCCCATTGCAAGGATATCTGCATCGGGGCGGGCCGCGTCGCGCGACTTGGCGGGAACGTAATCGCCCGCGATATTCCCTTTCAACCACTACGTGCTAGGATGTGCTGCAATGCATAGCAAGCGTTTCGGCAAGCCAATAGTGATAACGGCCCATGCTCGCGGGCGTATGGCCGTACGCGCGATCAGCGAAGCGCTGCTATGCGATTTGGTGGAGACAGGCGAAGTGCGGCACAAGGACGAATCGCGCATCTGGATTGCCAAGCACTACGCGGACCGAGCCGATAATTTGCTTTGTGTAGCGGTAGCACTGGAAAGTGCATTGGTAATCAAGACAGTGATGCATCACTTTTCGTGGGGAGATGAGTCATGAAGACAGTTTACTATCCGCAGGACGACATACTGGAAATCCGCTTAAGCGACAAACATGTTTTCCGTGAAGTTTCGCAAGACTGGAATGTCAATGTCAGCTACGCCGAGGACGGTTCCGTCGTGGAACTGGTAATTCTGGACGCTGTTAAGGTGGGATTCATGCCCTTCCAGGGTGGTGACCGCAAGGCAGCTTGACCGAGACGCAACCTTTTGCCCGGCGTAACTTTGACCCACGACCTATCGCCACTGCGAGGGAAAAGCGGAAATACACAGGCGCAAGGCAAAGTGTGTACCCATGAATACAGAGGCATCTACATTCTGGCAGTTTTCGCTACGCTTTTACCGGCGGCCTGAAATTCCGCCGCTTTGTATTGCGCTGCAAGACGAACAGGGGGCTGATGTTAACTTATTGTTTTTTATACTTTTTTTATCTTTAAATAGCCGACAGTTAACGACGGAAGATGTGCAACGCATTGACGCCAGCATCCGCGATTGGCGCACGAAAGTCGTACAACCGCTACGGACAATCCGGCGCGAATTAAAGACCGGCATCCCACCCTTAGACGCACAACACAGCGAAGCCCTGCGCAATGCCATCAAGCGCGAAGAGCTGCAAGCCGAGCGCTTGCAACAAGAGGCGCTGGAACGGAATTTCCCACCGAACTCGATCGGTACACCTGCTGCAGCGAGCGTTGCGGCGCAAGCCAACATCGCCGCCTACAGCGCAATCATCGGCACCCTGCCACAAAGCGCCATAAACACCCTGCTGCAATCGCTGGCGGCAACGGGGTAAAACCCTGAAAAATTGTGAAATAGTGCCGATATACAACACTTTAGCCACCGCTCATGGCGGTAAACTGACCGCATGTCGGGCCGCTTTGGACTGCGCCCGCACCATTCACTATTATCACGTCACTGGGAGAACCACATGAAGCACACCAAGCACACCAAGCACGCAAATTACGCGAAAACTGCCAAGGGATTTACCCTGATAGAGATCATGATCGTCGTGGCAATTATCTCGATTCTTGCGGCTATAGCCATACCAGCCTATAGCGACTACATCATTCGCGGCAAACTCACCGAAGCCACCAGTAATTTGGGGCAGTTGCGGGTGCGTGCTGAACAGTTTTTTCAGGATAACCGCACTTATGTGGGAATGTCCTGCACAACGGTCAATGCGGCGGATGCAAAATACTTTGTGTTCGATTGTGCAACCGCCGGAACGGCTACGGGCTATATGCTGCGGGCGACAGGTATAGCCGCCCAAGGCACGGGTGGCTTCGTATTTACCGTGGACCAAACCAACGCAAAAGCGTCAACGGCTACGGCCTCGGGCTGGCCAGCCTCAAGCCCGACCTGCTGGGTTACAAGCAAGAAGGGCTGTTAATGGGCTATCACCCGCAAAAGGGCTTTAGCCTCATCGAGCTGGCGATAGTTGTCGCCCTGCTCGGCGTGCTACTGTCTGTTGGCTTGCCGGCCGTAGCTGACTGGATTGCTACCCAGCGCGTACGCACAGCAGCAGAGGGCGTACTCAATGGCTTGCAACTGGCACGGGGTGAGGCAGTACGGAGCAACACCTTGGTGGATCTGCAAATCGGTGCAGACGGCATCTCCTGGAATGTCGTGAACAATGGCACAACGGTACAAACACGCGGGGCAGATGCGGGTGGGGGCGTAACAGCCGCGCCCGCAGGCGCGGCTACTATCACGTTCAACGGTGTAGGCAGAATGGTCACGCCCAACACAGGGACTTTTGCCATCAGATACACCTCCAGCGTAAACGGTGTACGCGCAATGTGTGTGGCCGTTATGGCCAATACACCCAGGATGTGTGATCCGCTGCTGGCGGATGGTGACGTGAGAAGCTGCTGGACCACAGACGCCCTGGGTGCAAGAGTCATGGTCGCCGGTTGTTAATGCTGAACTTAATGGACATTGCACAATGAAACGTACTCGCGTTTACCAAAAAGGCGTGATGCTGCTGGAAGCGCTGATCGGCCTGCTCATTTTCTCCATTGGCATACTCGCCTTGATCGCCATGCAGTCGGTAGCCATTTCACAAGTGCGCGATGCTCAGTTCCGCGTCGATGCCAGCGCCCTGGCAGAGCGTATGCTGGGCAATCTCTTTATCCTCGGCGGTCCATCGGTAACTGGCGCAAGCACCGTAATCGCCACCTGGCAGACCGAGGTCACTGCCGCACTACCCACGGGTGTAGGCACGGTCACGCCCGGCGCCAACGGCCAGGTTACGATCACGATTACATGGCAAGCACCGGCAGCGTCTACAACCAGCACGCACACCAGCTTTGGTGTCATTGCGAATAACCTGTGATCGCGGAGTAACACATGCATCGTTCACGCAATAGCGGATTCAGCCTGGTCGAGTTAATGGTGGCTGCGGTAATCGGCATCATTGGCAGCATCATCATTTTTCAGGTGTTTTCGGTGTTCGAAAATCAAAAACGCAACACCACCAGCGGTGGCGATGCAGAAACCAATCTATCTATCGCCACCAGCGCATTCGAACAAGCGGCACAACAGGCTGGCTACGGTATGAATTTCGCCAGCCATCTGGGCTGCACAGTACACCAGTGGAAAGACCCTGCCGGCCCCATCACACCCCCCGCAACTGTCATGCCGCCAGGCGTCTATAACACGATGGTGCTGGCGCCGATTCTGCTTGAGCGCAATCCCGACAGCACGCTGAAATCAATCACCTTTGTGCGCACCCGTGGCGATTCGTCCTATGCGGTGACTCAGCTCAGGGTGCCGTTTATTACCTCGTTTGAAGAGGATATAAAACCTGCGAATATTTACGGCTTTCACCAGGGCGACGTACTGCTCTTTGCCGAGAAAAAAGATACCAGCGATCCCAAGAAAATCAACCACATCACCTGCGCTGTCACCGACGTGCGCACCCTCGAATTACCCCCACCCGCAGAGAATCCCCCAGGCAACACCATTCCACAGCGCATTGTGCATACGCGCGGGGATTACGTTAAACCGGAGACCGGCACTGTTACGTACTACACCCAATACAACAAGGCCGGTGGCCTGGGCACACTGCAAACCAGCCCCACACCCATTCTGGTACCTGACGCGGAAACACGCTTCAAGTTCAGCGGCAGCGCCTTCATCATGAATATCGGGCAAGTTATAAAAGGATCAGACTGGTCGCTGCACCGTACCCAGTTTTCCCTGAGCAACGGTCAGTTGCTGGAGGGCGATCCTGCGGGCGGCAAGGCTTATCCGCTGGTTGATGGTGTCGTGTTCATGGATGCCCAACTGGGCATGGCAGCCACGCCCAAGCGTACAGCGAGCGAGACCAGCGTGATCTATTACAAAGAGATGCCCAAGGATGCCGATCCGGACGTAATGCCAAGGGTAGCGCAGGAAGATTGGTTTAAATTGAGAACCGTGCGCATCGCCATGGTAGTACGCACCAGCCAGTTCGACAAAAACTATACTAGCCCGTCCAGCTACAGCTTTTGGGATTCTAGCTTGACGACAACCTATGTCGTACCGTCCAGCGATCGCAATTACCGGCATAAAGTCGTCGAAATGGTAATCCCGTTGCGCAACTTCTATTGGAGACCCTAGTGATGGGCCGAATCGTACGTAAACCAATTTACGCCGTCCGCTCGGTCAATATGCGTCGGCGCGCGCAACAGGGCGTGGTTTTGATCGTGGCACTGGTTGTGCTGGTGGCGATGTCGTTGGGCGGTATCGCCATCATGCGCTCGGTGGACACCTCTACCTTGATTGCCGGCAATATCGCCTTCAAAAATCGCTCCCGGCAATCTGCCGATGTCGGCATTGAAGCGGCTGTCACCTGGATCACAGCTAATCAAAGCAACTTGAATAGCGATAATACCGGCTCAGGCTATTACTCCTCGGTATCCAACACCAGCCCTTTCGTATGGACGAGCGCAAACTCCTGGGCTACGGCGGGCAAGGTTAACAGCGGTAATCCCGACGTCTCCGGCAACGTCGTGGAGTACGTGATCCATCGCTTGTGCGACCTACCGGGCGTGGGTGTCTCGGCAACAAATCAGTTGTGCGCATCGGATGCAGGTGCCGGTGGCACAACGTATGAAGCGCCGTCGGAAGGCTCATCAAGCGCGGGTGGTGTCTCACCTTTTTCCGCTAAGTCAAAAATGTATCTGCGCATCATTGTGCGTAGCATGGGGCCACGTAACGCCACCAGCTACCTGCAGGCAATGGTGCTCGTTTCTTCATAAATATACATAAAATCAATTAGTTATATAACCCTCTCAAGCTACACAGCTACTCAAGTGGAGTTTTCCATGAATCGAAAAACCTGGTCGAATCTATTACGCGCCTTGCTGCTCCTGTGCGCTGCCTCCACCAGCTTGCTGTATATGCGCGCCCAGGCCACCACGGCGGACATATCAAACACCCCCATGGGTACCCGTTCGGGCAGCAATGTTGCACCCAATCTGATGTTTATTCTGGATGATTCGGGCAGTATGGATAACGACTACCTGCCCGATGCCGTTGGCGAGGCCAATATTTGCAGAACCTCTGCTGCCCTGACCGGCGCCGACTGTCAGCCGGGCATGCCGCCGTTTTATGCTTTTCAGTTCAATTCCATTTATTACAATCCGGCGACTACCTACGGTGCGGGGGTAACCTACCTCAACGCCACACTGGGCAACGCCACCCCCACTGCGGCGAGGACTAACCCTTTCGCGGCCAGCGGCACCGTTAACGTGGCTACCCAGTACCGGGATATCTACTGGTGCCTGAGCTCAGTTTCTTCCACACCCTCTGCCGCTGTATTGGCTGATACTGCGCAATGCGTGCGCAATGGCGTCAATAACGGCGCCAGCCCTTTCGATTACGGCACGGCGGGCTTCCCCAATGCGACCTTCAGTCAAAGAATTAACAAAGATACCGCAACCCCGCATTACTACACCATTACCCCGCGCGAATACTGCACCGATGAAACCCTGATCACCTGCACCCTGTCTGCGGGGCCGACCACTGTTGCCACTGTCGCCTACAACTTTCCCGCGCCGGTTCGGTGGTGCCGCACTGCGGGCGCCGTGGCTACGGCGTTGGCCGTTTCCGGCAACAGTTTTTCCGGCACCGGCGCGCGTGATTGTCAGGCCTTGACTGATGGCACCTACAACAAACCGCGTTTCGGCACCTTCACCCGCATCAATATAAACACCGGCAGCAGCTACCCCCGGGCAACTACCCGCTCGGATTGTTCAGGCGCAGTGGGCGCCACCGGCTGCACCGATGCGGAAGAGCTGCAAAACTTCGCCAACTGGTACTCGTACTACAACACCCGCCTGAAATTCATGAAAACCGTATCGGGCCGGGTGTTTGGCAGCATCGGTAACGATCCAAACTCAGGTGCCTTGCGCATGGGCTTTTTGACCATCAATGCCAGCAGCAGCGCGCGATATCTGAAAATCGACGATTTCAAAAATAATTTGCAGCGGCAGAACTGGTTCACCAAGATTTACGGCATCACTACCACCAATAGCACACCGCTGCGCGAAGCGCTATCCCGCGTAGGCCGCCACTTCGCCGGTATCACCTCGGGTCTAAACAGCTTCATGCCGGATGAACCTATGATCGCGTCATGCCAGCGCAATTACGCGTTTCTGGTGACGGACGGTTACTGGAACGGCAATGCCGGGCAGGATGTTGCCTATACCGGCATCGGCAGCACCACGGGTACCGTTGGGGATCAGGACGACATATCTAGTCCCTCGGTGCCAATTTACGTAGACCGCGCCAAAACCGGCACCCTGGATGCCTTTGGAACAACCACCACCACGGTAACGCCAAACACAATCGTTGCAGAGGCGCTCTGTATTGGTAACGGCAACGCCACGTTCAGCACCCCGGCCACCACCACTCCCTGCGGTTGCACTGGTAACGAAACGCGTCGCGTGCAACGGACCAGCACATTTAGTACAACGGTCGTGGCCGTGGATGGCGGAGCAACCACCACAACAAATGGCACGGTTACTCAGACGTATGCACCCATGACCGCTTGCACAACGCCGACTGTCATCACCAATGTGACGCCCATTACGCTGGTGGAAGAACAGGTTATTACGGGGGCTGCCAACAGCACCTTCACCGCCGTCAACGGCGTTGCCGCCGGGATCAATCAAGCCGGCGTATGTCCCGGTGGGCAACGACGCGTCAAACAGCGTACTACCACCTACAACTCGACAGTGATTACCACTGACGGCGTAGCGGGCGCGGCAACGTTTAGTGGCACAGCGTATGCCTTCGCCAATCTGGGTTCGTGCGTTTCCGTGCTTACCACCGTAGTAACCCCTGTCACCGTCGTGGACGAGCAGGTTGTCACAGGCCCGGCCACCAGCACGTTTGCCGCCATCAACGGCGTTGCCACCGGTGCCAACCAGGCTGGCGTATGTCCCGGCGCGCAACGGCGCATTAAGCGGCGCACCACCACCTACAACTCCACCGTGATTACCACTGACGGCGTAGCCGCGCCAGCAACTTTCAGCGGAACGAATTATGCGTTCGCCGATCCAAGCACATGCATTTCTGTGGTGACTACGGTGATAACGCCTGTCACCGTTGTGGAGCAGCAAGTCCTCATAGGCTCAGCCGCCAGCACGTTTGCTGCCATCAATGGGGTTACCGCCGGTGCCAATGCGGCCGGCGTTTGTACCAGCGGGCAACGGCGCGTCAAGCAGCGCAATACCACCTACAACTCCACTGTGGTTACCACGGACGGCGTAGCCGCGCCAGCGACTTTCAGCGGAACGAATTATGCGTTCTCCAATCCGGGCTCGTGCATTTCCGTGGTGACTACGGTGGTAACGCCTATCACGGTCGTGGAAGAGGAGGCCCTCACAGCCAATGCCACCAGCACATTTGCCCTGATTAACGGCCTCGCTACGGGCGCCAACCAGGCTGGCGTGTGCAGTACCAATCAGTCACGTATCAAACGTCGCACCACAGCGTATAACTCTTCTGTTGTCACCACAGATGGTGTGGCGGCTCCGGCAACACTCAGTGGCACAGCGTATGCGTTTGCAAACCCGGGGTCGTGCGTCAATCTGACCAACACAGTGATTAACCCTGTCGTCGAAACCAGGCAGTGGGTTACTACCTCGGTCGGAACCAATCTTCCAACCCTGTTTGCCGCGCCGCAAAACAGCGCGTCAGCCAGCGGCAATCCGCAAACTACCTTTACTTGCACAGGCGCAGGCAATACTGCCCAATTACAGCGGGTGACCACCTATAACCGGACTGTAGTTACCATTGGTACGGGCGCTCCCACCACGACCTTCAGCGCGAACACAGCCAGCCCCACCTTTACCACGGTGCAAGCCTGTTCGGGTAGTGGCAAGACAGCAGCTGCAGTCAGCATCGTCAACAACGCGGCGACTTCCAACATAACAACGGGCGCGCCAGTGCCAGCCGCAACCACCACCACGCCCGGCACCCCCGGCGCACCTACCACGGTGGGCACCTACCCCACAGCGGCGGCAACTACCACCACGCCCGGCACCCCCGGCGCACCTACCACCACGGGCACCTATCCCACAGCGGCGGCAACTACCACCACGCCCGGCACCCCCGGCGCACCGACTACGGTGGGCACCTACCCCACGGCGGCCGCAAATACCAATACGCCGGGCGTAACTGTGTCTACCAGTAACGGTGGCACCACGCTGACGATCGTACTAAGCCCGAACCCGACCAACTCCGCGGGAACCGGTGTAATAACGACCGCAGCAGGCGGCAGTTCCAACACACTGGCCGACGTGGCTATGTATTACTACAAGACCGACCTGCGTACAACCGGGCCGTTCGCCAAGGACAACGTGCCGGTCGACGCCGACGGCAAAAAATTCATCGCGCCACATCAGCACATGATTACGTTCACCATGGGCCTGGGGTTGGACGGCTTGATGACTTACCGCGACGATTATGAAAGCGCAACAACCGGCGATTTCTTCAAAATCAAATCAGCCGCCACCAACTGCATATGGACAACGGGAACCTGCAACTGGCCGATTCCGGCTCAAAATACTGCCACTGCGATTGATGACCTTTGGCATGCGGCAGTCAATGGCCGTGGCAAATACTTCAGCGCGCGCCAGCCAGTCGCGGCGGAAAGCGGCATCAAGGAAACGCTTGCCGCCATCGATGTCGCCACCGGCTCTGCGGCGGCGGCAGCAACCAGCACGCCGAACCTGACCACCACCAACAACTCGCTCTATAGTTCGACGTATCGAACGGTTAACTGGGACGGCGAGATCGTCGCACGGACACTGGACCCCTCAACCGGTCTGTTGACACCGACGCCGTCATGGACAGCGGCAACCCAGCTCAATGCCAAAGGTCTGGCTAGCAGCGACACGCGCACCATATATACGTTTGACGGTAACTTGCTGTCTACCACCAAACTCAAGTCGTTCGTGTACACCAATCTAACCGCTACTGAGCAAGCCTACTTCAACAATCAGTGTACGGCGTTGAAATGGAATCAGTGTACGTTCCTCGCCAGCGATGCCACACGACTGGCTGCCGCCAACACTGGCGCCAACCTGATTGACTGGCTGCGCGGGCAACGCGGTAACGAGCTCAGCACGGACAACTCGACCGGTTATTTCCGCCGCCGTGAAAACCTGCTGGGGGATACCGTTAACTCCAAGCCGGCCTACATGGCCCCGCCGGAACTGCAATTCCAGGATGTCGTGTCACCAACCTACGAGACGTTCAAAACGGCCAACGCAACCCGGCAAAAAGTCCTGTTTGTTGCAGCTAACGACGGTATGTTGCATGCGTTCAACGCGGATACCGGTGCCGAGCTGTGGGCGTACATTCCCAAGATGATATTGCCCAACTTGTACAAGCTCGCAAACACCAGCTACAGCAACGCGCACGCGTTCTTTGTGGACGGCTCACCCACCGTAACCGATGTATTTTTGGGCGGCGCCTGGAAGACCGTTCTGGTCGGGGGACTCAATTCTGGAGGCCGCGGTTATTTCGCACTGGATGTGACCGACCCCAGCAGTCCCAAGGCGCTATGGGAAGTTTGCTCCGACCCGTTGCTGTGTGCTGTTACTGATACCGATATGGGGCTGTCGTATACCCCGCCGGTCATCGGCAAGCGACCCGCTGATGGTAAATGGGTGGTGATGGTCGCTTCTGGTTACAACAATATTGGCCCGGGCAATGGCGGTGGCTATCTCTACATGCTGGATTTAGCGACCGGCGCTGTGCTGGAAAAAGTGGGCACCACGATCAGCGGCACGAATGTCGGCGATACCACTACGCCGAACGGATTTGCGAAAATTACCGCGTTTGTCGACAACTTCATTTCTGACAATACAATGAAACTGATCTACGGCGGTGATTTGCTGGGCAATATGTGGCGCTTTGATCTGGCAACTTCGCCACCCACCTTGACGCGTATCGCGCAATTGAAAGATGGTAGCGGGAAGCCGCAGTCGGTTACCACGCGCCCTGATGTCACCAAGTTTACCGCTGGCTTCAATGCGGTTTATGTCGGCACCGGGCGTTTCCTGGGCGATTCCGATCTGGGTGATCCAGCCTTGCTTTTGCCTGCGCAGCCCTACGCGTATCAGCAGTCGGTGTATGCCTTCAAGGACACCAATGCCGATCTTGGCGATCTTCGTCTGGGCGCTGCAAACCTGGTCACGCAGTCCTTGATTGTTGTAGACGCCGCCAATCGCTCCATCAGCAATAATGCGGTGAACTGGACTACCAACAATGGCTGGTATGTGGATATGAATCCAGTGTGCGTAGGCACTGGATGCTCGCCGTCGGGCGAATCGCCGGGTGAACGGATCAATCTGGACGTGCAGCTGGTTCGTGGCACCGTGGTAGTGCTCTCCAATGAGCCGAATGCCGACACATGTTCTACGGGTGGCGACAGCTTTCTGTATCAGTTCAATTACGCGTCAGGATCCTATATCACAGGTACACCCGGCAACATTGTCGGCACCAAGATCGGGAATACGTTGGCGGTTGGTATCGTGGTGTTTCAGACGCTCAGTGGCCAAATTAAATCGGTCATTACAACGGCGGACGGCAAGTTACCGACGGCGGCTATCTCGACCAGTGGCGCATTTGGAGCACCCACGCGGGCAGCATGGCGCGAATTGCTGGATGACCGCACGAGTACCACGCCATAACATACCGATGATGAAACTTGTAGCAGTGTGGATGCCGCAACCTTACGTTTCGCGTGCTTGATCGCAGCTTCAGCGATCTTGCACGCGGCAACGCTAGCACCCTTGAAGGCGAGTAGCTCACCATCGCGTTTGCGCTTTTCACCGCAACTGACGGTCGATCTGCCCGCGCGGGATTCTCCACTGACAGCACCGCCAGTCGCACTGGCAACCGCGCCCGAAGCAGCACCCAGCGCACCAGTAACAACGGCCGAGACAACAGTCGCCCCTGTAGGGGCATTACCCGCAGCACCGAATACCGAACCCACAGAAAGCAGCAAGGTTTATCGAAGTGTTCCAACGCCGCAGCCCAAAGGACATCCGCTATCGGGCGACAATAATTCGTCACCGAACCCGGGCACGCAGACCAAAGGCGGCGTCCGGCTGGCGCTGCCCGATGAGGTGAGTGTTCGCGTTCACTTGCTCAATTATGAAGGCGGGCAAAAACCCAGAGACTCCATTGAAATTCAGGGAAAAACCTATCGCTACTTCAAGTCCCCCAGCCTGAAGCAAGCCGCTCAGCCACTTGAAGACGCGAAGCCGCACTATCCGGCACAAAAACCGGAATACCTGAACGGCGCAGTTATTTTGCAGTTGTTGATTGATGAGGAGGGCAATTTGGAGCAAGTGGTTACGGTTTGCGCCAATCCAAAGTTCGAGAAAAGCGCAGTCGCCAGTATCGAAAAGATGCGCTTCTTGCCTGCTCAGGGCGCGAGTGGCCCGGTCAAAAGTTATATGGTTGTAGAGTTCGGATATGGGCGTGGTTACCCGTGCGCGCCGGTGCCGGACTGAGTGCTTACCCTAGTTATAGTCGCCCAAACGTTATACAGACTTGAGCCGATCAAAATACGGGATTTGCAAATTAACTTACAATGCCAGCGGCAATATACTCACTCTAACTATATGTTTTAATAGCATTTTTTAGTATTTTCCATGTAAGGTATGCCGGACAAGGTGGCGCATTGTCACTAACGTCAAACCATGATTTATCAGGAGAAAAACCATGAACGTCAAAATGATTTTACGGGCTGCTGGTCTGACTGTAATGCTGTTGTCGAGCGCATCGATATTTGCGCAGGCCTATAAGTGCGCCAGTGCCCCGGTCAGCGAGCGCGCCGCATGCGAACGCAATGCCAACTACGAAGCCAAATGCAGCAGCCTCACGGGTGGCGAGTTAACCAAGTGCTCGTTTGAAGTCAAACAAGGCTATTGCGCCGATGATCGTAACCCGGAGCGCTGCGCGGCTCTGGTTACGTTGCACGGAAAATGCAGACCGCTGGCGGGCGAAGACTATGCCGTTTGTATGCGCAGCACCAAGCTGCTGGACCGCTAACGCAAAACTAGAAAGCAACGAGAGTTTCTAAAAGGCTGGGGCAAATACCTCAGGCCAGCGCCTTCGGCAACGGAAAAGTAACCCGCTCCTCAATGCCTTCAAGGTTGCTAACGCTATCAGCACCGAGCAACTTCAGCCGTTCAATCACCGCTTGCACCAATACCTCTGGCGCAGAGGCGCCTGCCGTTACACCCACGCGCGATTTACCCGTAAGCCACTCGGGTTTGAGTTCGCCCGCGTTATCAACCATGTAGGCATCCACCCCCTGATTTTGCGCGACTTCGCGCAGACGGTTGGAGTTTGAACTATTGGGCGAGCCTACCACAATCACGATATCACATTGTTTTGCAAGGGTTTTTACCGCATCTTGCCGATTTTGCGTGGCATAGCAGATGTCGTCGCGCTTGGGGCCGACGATCGCCGGGAAACGCGCCTGAAGTGCATCGATAGTGACTTGCGCATCATCCACTGACAAGGTGGTTTGTGTCACAAAGGCGAGATAGTTTTCATCTTTCACCTTCAACGCCGCCACATCCTCGGGGCCTTCAACCAGATACATGCCGTTGTCGCTCTGGCCCATGGTGCCCTGCACTTCCGGGTGGCCTTTATGGCCGATCATGACGATCTCGCGCTTTTGCCCACGCATCTTGGCGACTTCGACATGCACTTTCGTCACCAGCGGGCAGGTGGCATCAAACACCCGCAGGCCACGCGATTCAGCGTCTCTGCGCACCGCCTGCGACACGCCATGCGCGCTGAAAATCAATGTGGCGCCAGCGGGCACTTCATCGAGGTCTTCGACAAACACCGCGCCTTTTTTACGCAGATCATCGACGACAAATTTGTTGTGGACAACTTCGTGGCGCACGTAAATTGGCGCGCCATGTAGCGCAATTGCGCGCTCAACGATTTCAATCGCGCGATCTACACCAGCGCAAAAACCACGGGGATTGGCTAGAATGACTTGCATGGTTTGATTATAACGACTCTAACCTTTTTGTAGATTTTCAAAAAAATCATTTAAAAACAAATAGTTACTTCTCGACTACCGCAGCGTCACGCGACGACTGTTGCGGCCTGATTGCATCCCAGATCATTAATCCGGCACCCACCGTAATCGCCGAATCAGCCACGTTAAACGCCGGAAAATACCATCCAGCGTAATGCACCTGCACAAAATCAACTACCGAGCCGAACAACACGCGATCAATCAGGTTGCCTACCGCGCCACCGAGAATCAACCCCAGCGCCAGACAAAACAGTTTTTGCTCCGGGTGACGCCGCAGCAGCCACACCACCCACACCGATGCAACCACCGCCACTACAATAAAGAACACGCGCTGCCAGCCACCGGCATCCGCCAGCATGCTGAACGCCGCACCGGTGTTATGCACGCGCACCAGATTAAAAAACGAGGTGACGTACAGCGTTTCATGCAGCACAAATTTCTGCATGATGAAATACTTGGTGATCTGATCGACCACCACGATCACCAGCGCCAACGCAATCCACTTACGCATGATGGCGAGGCTCACCGGAACCAAACAAATTCGATACACAGCGTCCGCACAACGACGCATGTTCAGTGTTGGCACCCACATCTGCGCGGTAATGCCAGCAACGCTCGCACTTGGCATGCGTGCTCGCGCTGACGCTGATGCTTGCAGCTCCCGGGTGCAGAGACGCGCGCGAGGTAATCATTACAAAGCGCAAATCGTCACCGAGTGACGCCAGTAAATCATGTGTCTCGCCTTGTGCATGCAAATCCAGTTCGCCTGCCAGCGATGAGCCGATCTTGCCTGCCGCACGCAGCGTTTCGAGTTCTTTTTGTACGTCGGAACGCAGTGCGCGCAATTTCGTCCAGCGTTCGCGCAACACATCCGCATCACGCGGCAAAGCGAGCTGATACCACGTCTGCTCAAAGACGCTGGTGTCAGATTTCTGAATGGTTGCCCATACTTCTTCAGCAGTGAACGAGAGTATCGGCGCCATCAGCCGCGTCAGCGCTTGTGTGATGTGGTACAGCGCGTTTTGCGCCGCGCGCCGCGCAGGCCCGGCAGCCGGTGCGGTGTAAAGCCGATCTTTCAGAATATCAAGATAAAACCCGCCGAGGTCTTCCGAGCAGAACGATTGCAGCCGCTGCGCGACTTGATGAAACTCATAGCTGCCGTAGTGTCCGGGCGATTTCGGATCACGCACGCCGGACTCGGATGGCGTCAGTGCCATCTGCAAATCGTGCGTCATCACCCAGGCGTAGCGATCAATCTCCAGCCACTGGTCAATCGGCAGCGCATCGCGTGTGATGTCAAAATCCGCCAGATTGGAAAGCAAAAACCGCAGTGTGTTACGAATGCGCCGGTAGGATTCCACCACGCGCTTGAGAATTTCATTCGAGATCGAAAGTTCGCCGGAATAATCCGTCGCTGCCACCCACAGACGCAGAATGTCCGCGCCCAATTCATCCATCACCTTTTGTGGCGCAACAACGTTGCCCTTGGACTTGCTCATTTTGCGGCCACTGCCATCGACCACAAAACCGTGCGTGAGCAGGGCGCGATACGGCGGCTGGCCATCGGTCATGCAACTCACCAGCAGCGACGAGTGAAACCAGCCCCGATGCTGATCGGAGCCTTCAAGATATAAATCTGCCGGATACGCCAACGCATCTTTGTGCGAATTACGCAGCACGGTAAAGTGCGTCGAGCCGGAATCAAACCACACATCCAGCGTGTCTTTGATTTTTTCGTAGTGTACCGCTTCGGCACCCAGCAATTCTTCCGCTGTGATGGCCTGCCACGCTTCGATACCGCTTTTTTCAACGCGTTGCGCTACCAGCTCCAGCAGCTCCAGCGTGCGCGGATGCAGCGCGCCGGTTTCTTTGGAGATGAAGAACGGCATCGGCACGCCCCACTGACGCTGACGCGACAACGTCCAGTCAGGTCGATTGGCGATCATGCCGTGCAACCGCGCCTGCCCCCATGCAGGGTAAAACTTGGTGTTCTCCACCCCGCGCAACGCGGTAGTACGCAACGATTCTTTCGGCGTCTCGCCCTGCCAACCCTGGGTTTCATCCATTCCCGCAAACCACTGCACGGTGGCGCGATAAATGATCGGCGTCTTGTGGCGCCAGCAATGCATGTAGCTGTGTTCGTTTTTCGCCTGATTGAACAGCACACCTTTTTCTTCGAGATGCGCAACAATCTTCGGGTTGGCCTTCCAGATCATCTCGCCACCAAACAGCGACAACGACGGGGCGTATTTGCCGTCGCCCATCACCGGAGTGAGGATGTCCACGTCTTTCATGCCGTAACGGCGGCAGGACTGAAAGTCTTCAATGCCATACGCCGGCGCGGAATGCACAATGCCGGTACCGGTATCGAGCGTGACGTAATCGCCCAGGTAAATCGGCGATAGCCGATCGTAGAACGGATGCCTGAAATTGAGTAATTCCAGCGCGGCGCCTTTGCACGTTGCAAGGGTTTTGCCGGTTAGATTGAATCGCGCAAGACACGTCGCCTGCAATTCCGCAGCGAGGATGAGCAACCCTCGCTCGGTATCCACCAGGTTGTAATCAAACTCCGGATGCGCGTTTAACGCCTGATTGCCCGGTAGCGTCCACGGCGTTGTGGTCCAGATCACGATATAGCCGGGCTTGTCCGGCAACGCCGACAGGCCAAACGCCTTGGCAATTTTTTCAGTTTCTACAAACGGAAAGCCCACATCAACCGCCACATCTTTGCGATCTTCATATTCAACTTCGGCCTCGGCCAGCGCCGAGCCGCAATCGAAGCACCAGTTGACCGGTTTCAACCCGCGATAAACGTAGCCTTTTTCCAGCAACTTGCCGAGCGTGCGAATCTCGTCGGCCTCATTGCCATAAGCCATTGTTAAATAAGGGTTTTCCCAATCACCCAAAACGCCCAGCCGGATAAAATCCTGCTTCTGCCGTTCGATCTGCTCGGTGGCATAGGCGCGGCACAACTGCTGCGTTTCGGCCGTCGGCAGATGTTTGCCGTGCTTCTTCTCGATCTGCACTTCAATCGGCATGCCGTGACAGTCCCACCCCGGCACGTACGGCGCATCAAAGCCCGACAACGACTTTGATTTGACGATGATGTCTTTCAGAATCTTGTTGACTGCATGGCCAATATGAATATCGCCATTGGCATACGGTGGGCCGTCATGCAGTACAAATTTAGGCCGGCCTTTGCTCGCCGTACGAATGCGCTCATAGAACTTGCGTTCCTGCCAGTTCTTGAGCATCAGCGGTTCGCGTTTCGCCAAATCACCGCGCATCGGGAACGGCGTGTCGGGGAGATTCAGTGTGTGTTTGTAATCAGTCATTTTTTAAAAATCACCGCAAAGGCGCAAAGACGCAAAGTTGACGCAAAGAAGCTCAAAGATTATTCACGATGCGTTTGATGCCTTTGCGCATAATGTCTACATTAAAATTTAGCAACAACCCCAGCCTGAAACGATTGGCCTTCAGATACGTTAGCATCTGCGCCATGTGTATCGGCTCAATGCGCTCCACAGATTTCAACTCCAAAACCAATTCGCTTTCAACAAACATATCCAGTCTGTACGAATTGGGAATTACCAACGACTTGTACTGTAGCGGCATACCAACCTACTCCGTTACCTCCAACTGCGCTTGCCGAAGCTCCCACGCCAAGCACTGCTGGTACGCCGACTCCAACAATCCCGGTCCAAGTATCCGATGCACCTCGATTGCGCAGCCAATAACAACATTGCTGATTCGGTTAAGCTCGTCCTCCTGAATCATGGGTAGGTTTTCTTTGCGTTTCCTTTGCGTCTTTGCGCCTTTGCAGTGAAGTAGGTTTTAGCATTCTGCACATCCAACGCAATCTGCCGCTTCAAAGTATCCAGATCCGCGTATTTCGCTTCATCGCGCAGCTTGTGCAGAAAATCCACGCGCAGTTGCTGCCCATAAATTTCTTGATTGAAATCAAATAGATACACTTCAAGTACAGGCGCTGCGCCCTGCGCCTTTACGGTCGGCCGCACACCCAGACTGGCCGCACCGCGCACAACACCCGCCGCCGCGCCAGACACCTCCACCGCAAAGATGCCCGCGAGCGGAGCGCAATTACGTTTCATCTGCACGTTTGCAGTCGGAAAACCCAGCGTGCGGCCGAGCTGATCACCGCGTACCACGCGCCCGCTGATGCTGTACGCGCGCCCCAGGTATCTTGCCGCCTTGGCCAAGTCACCGGCGGCCAGCGCGTCGCGCACTGCCGTGCTTGATACGCGAATGCCTTCGACCATGACACTCGGCAGCGCCTGCACTTCAAAACCCAATCGCGGCGCTTCCTGCTTGAGCATCACAAAATCGCCCGCGCGGCGCGAGCCAAAACGAAAATCGTCACCCACCTGCAACCACTTCACACCAAGCCCGCGCACCAGCACGCGCTCGATAAAATCCTGCGCAGCGATTTGCGCAAACGCATAATTAAATCGGCACACATGCACGTGATTCACGCCTGCCGCTTCCAGCCATGACAGCTTTTCGCGCAATGAGGTCAACCGCGCAGGTGCCTTATCAGGCGCAAAAAATTCGCGTGGCTGCGGCTCGAAAATCATTACGCAGGCCGGCACATTGAGCCGGCGTGCGGCACGCGCGAGTTCATCCAGCATTGCGCGATGCCCTAAATGGACACCGTCGAAATTGCCGATGGTCAGTGCAACCGGAGAGTTGGCGGCGGCGGGAATGCCACGGGTAACGCGCATGGCGAAATCAAGCGTAAAAGCTTGAATTATAGCGTGTTTTCACTCTAAAGCCGTAACTTACCCGGCCTTCTCAATGGGCTTTCCGGTGGCTTCATACCGCGCAAAATCCCGCAAGCGGAATCCCATCAACCACAAGGCGGCAAAATAAACGCCAGCGCCCAGCGTGACCACGCCTACCAACCACAACACACGCACGGTCGCTGATGCCATCACCCAGCGTTGCGGCTCGCCCGCAGCAAACCACAACGCCGCTGCCATCAGCAACACCGCTACCAGCAGCTTGCCCAGGAATGAGCCCCAGCCCGGCTGTGGCTGATGAATCGCATGCCTGCGCAACTGGTAATACAACAAGCCCGCATTCAGACACGAACCCAGCGCAGTCGCCAGCGCCAACCCAGCATGCGCCAATGGCCCGATAAAAACCAGGTTAAGCAACTGCGTAATCACCAGCGCAACCACCGCCACTTTCACCGGCGTGCGTATATTTTGCCGCGCATAAAACGCCGGTGCCAGCACCTTGACCAGGATCAATCCGAGCAATCCGCCACTATAGGCCATCAGGGCTGCGCGTGTAGCCAGCGCATCGGCGTTGGAAAACGCTCCATGCATGAACAACGTGGTAATCAGCGGCATTGCCAGTATGGCCAACCCTACAGCAGCCGGTACCGTCAGCAAAAACGTCAACCGCAAGCCCCAATCAAGCAGCGCCGAGTATTCCGAGCCAGATTTATTCGCATAATGCTTGGACAAACTCGGCAGCAGAATCGTGCCCAGCGCCACGCCCAGCATGCCCGCTGGAAACTCCATCAGACGATCGGCGTAATACAGCCACGATACACTGCCGGTCACCAGAAACGAGGCAAAAATCACGTTCAGCAGCAGGCTGATCTGCCCTACCGAGACACCAAATAAAGCGGGCACCATTTGCCGCAACACACGCCGCACACCCGCATGCCGGAAGTTCAGCTTAAAGCGCGGCAACATGCGCAGCCGCATCAAAAACGGCACCTGAAGCGCGAGTTGCAGTACACCGCCGGTGAACACCGCCCAGGCCAGTGCTTTCGCCGGTGGATCGAAATAAGGCGTAAGCCACAACACAAATGCAATGAACGACAGGTTCAGCAGAACCGGCGTAAATGCCGGCACCGCAAAACGGCCAAAGGTATTCAGTATGCCGCCCGCAAACCCGGTCAGCGAAATAAACAGAATGTACGGAAACGTAATCCGCAGCAAGTCGACCGTAAGGTTGAACTTGTCCGGGCTTTTGATAAAACCCGGCGCACTGACGTAGATCACGTAGGGCGCGGCCAGCACGCCCAGCAACGTGACGAGGAATAACACCAGCGCCAACATGCCGGACACGTAATCGAGCAGATCATGCAACTCGCCTTCGCCCTGGCGGTTTTTGTATTCGCCCATAATTGGCACGAACGCCTGCGAAAACGCGCCTTCGGCGAACAGGCGGCGCAAAAAATTGGGGATTTTGAACGCCACCCAGAAGGCGTCGGTGGCCAAACCCGCACCGAAAACACGTGCAATCAGCGCGTCACGCACATAACCCAGGATGCGCGACAGCAACGTCATGCTGCTGATAGTGCCCAGCGCTTTCAGTAAGCTCATGATTTAAAGTGGGTTTTCTGAAATAAACCCACAGATGTGCGGCAATTCACCGCAAGCGCAGCGGGCAAGGTATTCCTTGCAAAAAGCCTTAAAAATCCGTATCATCGCGCTCTTTTTCTTCCCCCGGATTTTCTCCCCCGAACGGAGTGTAACAGATGGCCAATATTGCATCAGCGCGTAAAGCCGCGCGGCAAAGTGAAAAACGTCGCCAGCACAATGCGAGCTTACGCTCCAGACTGCGCACGGCGATCAAAGATGTGGTGAAAGCGATTGAAGCAGGCGATAAAACCGCTGCCAAATCGATTTATCAGCATGCCACCAGCACCATCGATATCATTGCTGACAAGAACATCATTCACAAGAACAAGGCGGCGCGTCATAAGAGCCGCTTGTCAGCTGCCGTCAAAGCAATGGCGTAATTAGCCAGCTTTAGCGTTCAGGCGGTGATGGGCTCGGGGCGCGGTTCAAGGCGTCCGGGCCGTAAAGTGAGTTCGTTGTCACGGGCAAACGACATCAAAAATTTATAGGCCGCCGGGTCAAGCGCCTCCAGTTTGCAATCCACTACCACGCAGGTCGTACCCGTCACGATGACCGGCTTGAGATAGGGTGAATAGCTTAACTGCCGGTCTTCGCCAAACACCGACATCATGCCGCAAAGACGCTCCGCCCAGTCGCTGGGGCGAAATTTTTCACCGGCAGCGGTAACACCCTGAATCACAATTTCGGCTGCGCCGTCGAACATGGAATCCGGTGTTTGTGCTTGACTGGACGACGTAGATACGGAAGGCACTGGAAGCAGCATGTGGCAAGTTTACCAGAGCCCTATTGACGAAAACGGCTGAAACTGAAGGAAATACCGGCTGTAATCAAGATTTCACTTGCGCGGGTAGACCTTGCGGGTAGAATTACCTGACAAGCAAGACGGCAAATACACGGCAACTGTAGTTGCCGTGTTTACTTTGAGCAGGCCACAGGGGTAACTTTCAGTGGCCATTCGTTTTTTTGGAGGTGCTGATATGTCACATTTGATGAATACATACGCCAGACTTCCCGTTGCTTTTACGCGCGGCGAAGGGGTGTGGCTGTACGACGCTCAGGGCAAGCGTTATCTCGACGCACTTGCAGGCGTAGCGGTCAACGCCCTTGGCCACAGTCACCCAAAACTGGTCGCCGCGCTACGCGATCAGGTCGGCAAACTCATCCACACCTCAAACATTTATCACATTGAGGCGCAGGAAAAACTCGCGGACAAAATCGCTCAACTGTCCGGCATGGACACGGTATTTTTCTGCAACTCCGGCGCCGAAGCCAACGAAGCCGCCATCAAGATTGCGCGTTACTACGGCCACAAAAAGGGCATCGAAAACCCGAATATCGTAGTGCTCGAAAAATCCTTCCACGGTCGCACGCTGGCCACGCTGTCGGCCACCGGCAGCCGCAAAGTGCAAGCCGGCTTCGAGCCGCTGGTATCAGGCTTTGTGCGCGTACCGTTTGATGATCTCGAAGCCGTGCGGCGTGTCGCCGCATCGAACAAAAACGTCGTAGCCATCCTCGCTGAACTGGTGCAGGGCGAAGGCGGCGTTTGCGTATGCGGCAGCGGCTATCTGAAAGGCCTGCGTGAGATTTGTGATGCCAACGGCTGGCTGTTGATGCTCGACGAAGTGCAAACCGGCATCGGTCGCACCGGCACGATGTTTGGATTTCAGCATTACGGTGTAACGCCGGACGTGATGACACTCGCCAAGGGTCTCGGCGGCGGTGTGCCCATTGGCGCGTGTGTGGCTAAAGGCACGGCAGCCAGCTTGTTCCAGCCTGGCAGTCACGGCTCCACCTTCGGTGGCAACATACTGGCCAGCACGGCAGGGCTGACCACGCTGGACATCGTCGAAACGGAACACCTTTGCCAGAACGCCACAGCCATGGGCGAACACATCCGCGCCAGTCTCAAGCGCACTCTGGCAGAAACGCCCGGCGTAAAGGAAATTCGCGGTCAGGGCCTGCTGATCGGCATTGAGCTCGACCGCCCCTGCGGCGAACTGGTCAAGACCGGGCTGGATGCGGGGCTGTTGATCAACGTCACAGCCGATAACGTGGTTCGCCTGGTGCCGCCGCTGATTATTTCGCGTGCGGAAGCCGATCAGCTCGTCAATGAGCTTACACCGCTTATCCGCTCATTTCTGATGAAGCCCGCGCCTGCAGCTGCATAGTGACGCAGCGTCATACTATTTTCAGCCGTTGAACTGCGATGACCATTCGCCATTATCTTCAATTCAATGATTTCACGCGCACCGAATACGAGTATGTATTTGGACGTGCGCGCTGGATCAAGGAACAGTTCAAAAACTACAAGCCGTACCTGCCGTTGCACGACCGCACGCTGGCGATGATCTTCGAGAAGCACTCGACCCGCACCCGGGTCTCATTCGAAGCCGGCATGCTGCAAATGGGGGGCACGGTGATCAATCTGTCGTCACGCGACACCCAGCTCTCGCGTGGCGAGCCGATTGAAGATGTTGCGCGCGTCATCACACGCATGGTCGACGCGGTGATGATCCGCACCTTTGAGCAGACCATCATCGAAAAATTTGCCACGCACTCGCGCGTGCCAGTCATCAACGGTTTGACCAACGAATATCACCCATGCCAGATTCTCGCGGATATTTTTACGTTTATCGAACATCGCGGCAGCATTCAAGGCAAAACCATCGCCTGGATCGGCGACTCCAATAACGTATGTAACACTTGGCTACAGGCGGCGGAAGTACTGGATTTCAACGTGCATGTGTCAACGCCGCCTGGCTATGAAGTCGAAGCCGAACGCGCGGGACTGTACGGCGACGCCCATTACGAAGAATTTGCTGATCCGATGGATGCCACCAAAGACGCAGACCTGATCACCACCGACGTGTGGACCAGTATGGGCCAGGAGGCGGAAAACGAAGAACGCAAGCGCGATTTCGCCGACTGGCGCGTCGATGCCGACATGATGCACGCCGCCAGAAAAGACGCGCTGTTCATGCACTGCCTGCCCGCACATCGTGGAGAGGAAGTCACCGCAGAAGTAATCGACGGCCCGCAGAGCGTAGTCTGGGACGAAGCTGAAAATCGGTTGCATGCGCAAAAAGCATTGCTCGAATTTCTGCTAATGCCGCGCGTGACGGATGCCGATCCGTCACAAAAACTGTTCTGATTTTTCCTCGCAACACCCTTGGCAGTAATCCCATAACCCATTGTTTTTATTGAGTATTTTTAAATGATCCAGCCCGTAAAAAAAGTCGTCCTCGCCTATTCCGGCGGACTCGATACCTCGGTCATTCTGAAGTGGCTGCAAGATGTGTATCACTGCGAAGTTGTCACCTTCACCGCTGACATCGGACAAGGCGAAGAAGTTGCGCCCGCACGCGCCAAGGCCATCAAGATGGGCATCAAGCCCGCCAATATTTTCATCGATGATCTGCGTGAAGAGTTTGTGCGTGATTTTGTGTTTCCGATGTTTCGCGCCAACGCGGTGTACGAAGGCGAATACCTGCTGGGCACTTCGATAGCGCGCCCGCTGATTGCCAAACGGCTGGTGGAAATCGCGCGCAAGACCAACGCCGATGCCATTTCACATGGTGCCACCGGCAAAGGCAACGATCAGGTGCGTTTCGAGCTGGGTGCCTACGCGTTGATGCCCAATGTCAAAGTGATTGCGCCGTGGCGCGAATGGGATTTGCTGTCGCGTGAGAAGTTGCTGGCCTATGCCGACAAGCATGGCATTCCCGTTGACTACAAGAAGAGAAAAGGTGGCGGCGCGCCCTACTCGATGGATGCCAATCTGCTGCACATTTCCTACGAAGGCGGCGTGCTGGAAGATCCAGCCTACGAGCCCGAAGATTCGATGTGGCGTATTACCGTGTCGCCGGAAAAAGCACCGAACAAACCTGAAGTGGTGTCACTGACGTACCAGCGCGGCGACATCGTTGCCATCAATGGCAAAAAACTGACGCCTGCAAAAGTGCTGGAAAAACTCAACCAGCTTGGCGGCAAGCACGGCATTGGTCGTCTCGATCTCGTCGAGAACCGCTATGTCGGCATGAAATCCCGTGGCTGTTACGAAACACCCGGCGGCACCATCATGCTGAAAGCGCACCGCGCAATGGAATCCATCGCGCTCGACCGCGAAGTGCTGGCGCTGAAGGACGACCTGATGCCGCGTTATGCACGCATGGTCTACAACGGCTACTGGTTCAGTCCTGAGCGCACATTGCTGCAATCGCTGATCGATCAATCACAGGCTGCGGTCAACGGAACCGTGAAGGTCAAGCTCTACAAAGGCACCGTCATGACGGTCAGCCGCACTTCGCCCAATTCGCTATTTGACCCGGCGATCTCCACGTTTGAAGATGATCGCGGCGCCTACGATCAAAAAGACGCTGCGGGTTTCATCCGCTTGAACGCCCTTCGCCTGCGTATCGCCGCCAATCTGAACAAACGCCGCAAGTAGAAAGAAAATTATGTCACAGTTTGAAAATGTCAGTGTCGTCAAAAAAGCCAACGTCTACTTCGATGGCAAGTGTGTCAGCCATACCGTTTTGTTCGGCGATGGATCGCGTAAAAGCGTCGGCGTAATTTTCCCCAGTAAACTGACCTTCAACACCGGCGCGCCCGAAGTGATGGAAATCAACGCGGGCGTGTGCAAAGTCAAACTGTCCGGCCTGCAAGACTGGCGCACCGTGCGCGCGGGTGAGCAATTTGAAGTGCCGGGCAATTCAGCATTTGAAATCGAAACCCTGGAAATGCTCGATTACGTTTGCCACTTTAAATAACACGCCAATGACCACCATCGCCGTCGTCCGCAAGAATGGCTATGTCGCCATTGCGGCCGACACCATGACCAAATGGGGTTCGGGCAAGGAAACCGCGCACTACATCGTCAACAATCACAAAACGTTCAAGGTTCGCGATACCGTGATTGCCATCACGGGCAATACCACCTTCAAAGCGATCCTCGCCGATTATTTCGCGCGGCCCAAAGTGGCGGCACAATTTGACAGCGTGCATAACATTTTTAGAACCTGGCAGACCATGCACGCAGTATTAAAAGATGAATATTTTCTCAACGCCAGCGCAGGCAGCGATGATCCGGTGGAATCCACGCGCGTAGACGTGCTGCTCGCCAACAAACACGGTATTTTCGGCGTCGCTGCGCACCGCACGGTGCAGGAGTTTTCAAAGTTTTATGCGTTTGGTAGTGGCGCCGATTACGCCATGGGTGCCATGTTCTCCACCTACAACGATAAAAATCGTAATGCCGAAGACATCGCCAAACTCGCGGTTGAAGCTGCCGCCGAATTTAACGATGGCACCGGGCTGCCGTTAACCGCGTATCGCATAAAATTGGCCAAGCCGTAGAATTTTGTAAGCTATTGTTTTTATTTATTATTTTTAATTTAGCCTATCGACCTGATACGCCATTCAAGAATCGCGCTGCACAGCCGATAAATCCCGTGAGGCACGAACCATAAAGCGCACATTGCGCTTACCGTGCCCCCACCAAGGGATAAGGCGATGTACGATACCGGCATAGATTTTCACCCTGCACAGGCTCCTGCGCCTGTGTTGGCCTATGTTGAACCGGTCGAACCGCCACTGGCGTTTGACGACAGCACCGACGCCGAAACCACCAGCGCGGAAATCTGCACCTGGCCATTTCCGGTGCAATGCGTACCGGGCGACGGCGCCGAACGCATATTGGCCGAATTCTGCGAAATAGATTTGCGTGAAGACTGCCGCATCGCCGGTACGCTGGTTCACTTTGCGCCGGGAAAACGCACGCTCACCGTGCTGGCCTCGCACTCGGTCAGCCTTGAGAAAGTGGATTTCAACGACATCCTCATGTTGCGTCTGATACGTCCGGTGGCTATTCAGCGCCCGCAGCAGCGCCTGACCGGCAATGCCGCCAAGCCGCCGTCACAACCCTATCGCGTAACGCTGATCGACGGCGTATCCATTTCCGGAGAAACGCTCGGCTCCATCGAGGATGAAGCAGGCCTGTATCTCTTTCAACCGAGAGACGCCGACACCATCGAACGGCGCTTTCACCCGAACAGTGCGCTGCGCAGTCATCAGGTGGGCGGCCTGCTCGGCGAAATTCTGCTCGAATCGGAAGGTGTGTCGCGCAGCGACATCGAATCGGCGCTGCAAGCGCAACATGACAATCGCGGGCAAAAGCTCGGCGAACTGCTCGAAAAAAACCATGCCATCAACCGCGAAGATCTGGCTATTGCACTAAAACGGCAGGAGAACATGCCCGTGATGCGTCTGGGCGAAGCGCTGCTGCAGATGAACTACATCACCGAGGAACAACTCAACACGGCACTCCAGCAGCAGCGTAGTGACCGCAAAACCCCGCTGGGTCAGATTCTCGTAAATTCCCGCGTGATTGACGAGCAGCGCCTGAAACAGGCGCTGGCTGAAAAACTCGGCATTCCGTTTGTCGATCTGAATGCTTTCGTGCCGGAGCTCGACGCCACATCGCGCATCACCGACGACATAGCGCGCAAATGCTGTGCGTTGCCACTGTATGTGGAAAACGGCGTGATGGTCGTCGCCATGAACGACCCGCTCAACGCCACCCACACCGAATCGCTGCGCTTTCACGGGCAAATGCGCATTTCACCGGTAATGGCCTCAAGCGACGCTATCGGCAAAGCCATCGAACGAACCTATGGCGCGACAATCTCCAGTGCAGCATGGGAAATGCCCACAAAAGAGGAGCCAGCGGCACAAGCCCTTTCCTTCTCCAGCAGCGCTGAGGAAAAAACCAAAACAGAAGATTTAGTCAATCAACTCAACCTGACCAACACGCAGCCCGTCGAGATTAACGAACCCCAGGTCACAGAATCCGACAACGGCCTCGTCAAGCTGGTGAACAAGATATTGATCGACGCCAGCCTGCAGCGCGCCACCGACATCCACATCGAAAATTATCCTGACAAGCAGGACACCTGCGTGCGTTTCCGGCGCGACGGCGCGCTCTACGATTATCTGCAAATTCCGCATCGCTTTCGCAGTGCGATTGTGTCGCGCATCAAGATTATTTCAAATCTGGATATTTCAGAAAAACGCCGCCCGCAAGACGGCAAACTCGAATTCTCGCTGCCCGGCATGGCGAAGCTTGAATTTCGTGTCGCCACTATTCCCACCGCCAACGGCCTTGAAGATATCGTGATGCGCTTGCTCGCAGGCGCGACACTGCGCTCGCTGGAACACATCGGTATGGATGCGAGACTCACTACCGAGTTGACGCGCATGGTCGCCAAGCCTTACGGCATGATTTTGGTGTGCGGCCCCACTGGCTCCGGCAAAACGACCACGCTGCATTCTCTGCTGGGGCAAATCAACACGCGCGAACGCAAAATCTGGACGGCTGAAGACCCGGTTGAGATTACCCATCCCGGCTTACGCCAGGTTCAAGTCAACACCAAGATCGGCTGGACCTTTGCCGCTACGCTGCGCGCGTTTTTGCGCGGCGACCCCGACGTTATCATGGTCGGCGAAATGCGTGCTCTTGAAACTGCGCGCATTGCCATGGAAGCCTCGCTCACCGGGCATCTGGTGCTCTCCACGCTACATACGAATAGCGCGGTCGATAGTATCGTACGTTTGCTCGACATGGGTCTCGACCCGTTCAATTTCGCCGATGCATTGCTCGGCGTCGTCTCACAACGGCTCGCGCGGCGCGTATGCGAATCCTGCGGCACGCTGGAAGTTGCCAACAACGAAGAGCTGGACGCCCTGGCGCAGGAATATTGCGTCGACTCCGACACCACGCCGCAATCGATTGTCGAAGCATGGCAACAACGGCATAGCAGCAAGATCATGCTGCGCAAGCCCGCCAGTAACGGCTGCGCTGAATGCGGGCAAACCGGCTATCGGGGCCGCGTCGGGCTGTATGAATTGTTTTCACTTGACCGCAAATCACGTGGCCTGATCCAACAGCGCGCCAGCATGGAAGAATTGCTCCACGCCGCAAAGGCCAATGGCATGACCACGTTAAAGCAATACGGCATCGACAAAATCATCGATGGTCAAACGGATTTGAAACAGGTGCGTGCCGTGTGTGGATAACCGTCCAGCGGGCGAAACGTCGCGCCGGGTATAATCCACCGTGTCATTCACACACTGCGGATAGGATTCAACATGCCCACCTTCGACATCGCCTCTGAAGTCAATCAAATGGAAGTGCGCAACGCAGTCGATCAGTGCAACAAGGAAGTCACCAACCGCTTCGACTTCAAAGGCTCTGACGCGCGCGTTGAAATCAACGAAAAGGAAAAAACGCTGACCGCATTCGGCGACGACGAATTCAAACTCAGCCAGGTGCGCGACGTGCTGACCGGGCGGCTAGCCAAGCGCAGTATTGATGTACGCTGCCTGGAACTCGAAAAAATCGAAACCATCGGCGGTGGCAAGGTCAAACAAGTCGTTAAAGTACGCGAAGGCGTCGATCAGGATCTGGGTAAGAAAATCACCAAGCTGCTCAAAGACAGTAAAATGAAAGTGCAGGGCAGCATACAAGGCGATGTGGTACGTGTGTCGGGGGCGAAAAAAGATTTGCTGCAAGACGCGATTGCGCTGGTGAAAAAATCGATCACCGATTTTCCTTTGCAATACAAGAACTTTCGCGATTAGCGCGAAATAGCACGACAGCGTTCTTCCATGCGCCCGCTGCTGATAGGCTTGCTGATTGTTCTGCCCGGCGCAGCGGCACACGCCGCTGACATCAATCTCATCGGCATCTTCGGCGCCAAAGCTACACTGATGATCGACGGCGGCAAGCCGCGCACATTATCGGCGGGTGAATCCACGCCGGAGAAAATCAAGTTGTTGAGCATCGCCACCGACAGCGCCGTGATCGAAATCGACGGTCAGCGGCAGACCATACACATGGGCAATCAGCGCATTGCAGCGGCGCGCGTCAATAACGCGGCGCAGCGCGTGGTGCTCATGGGCGATTCAAAGGGGCACTACATCACCTCCGCGTCTATCAATGGCGTGGTGATGCAGTTTCTGGTGGATACCGGCGCCACCAGCGTCACCATCAGTGCCGATGATGCCAGACGCGCCAACGTGCGCTACACCGCCGCAGAGCGCGGCACGATGCAAACCGCCAATGGATTGGTCGGCGCTTACCGCGTAAAGTTTGATACGGTAAAGCTCGGCGACATCACGCTGAATAACGTAGACGGCGTGGTGATGGAAGGCAATGGCCTCGGCGGACGATTTGGCCTGCTCGGCATGAGTTTTTTGAACCGCACCGAAATGCGCCGTGAAGGCGAGGTATTGACGCTGATTAAGCGATTCTAAGAATTCAATAAAATACTTACAGATACCACTGGGCTTATTTTTCTGCAACGCCCGTCATCGACAGCAAATGTCCAAACTTGGTACGCTTGGTCTGCAAATAATTGCGATTGGCATCACGCGGTGGCACTTCCACCGCCACGCGCTCAACGACATTCAAGCCATAACGCTCAAGCGCCGCCACCTTGTCGGGATTGTTGGTCATCAAACGCACTTTGCGCGCACCCAGATCACACAGAATGTGCGCGCCCGCTTTGTAGTCGCGCATATCCGCCGCAAATCCCAGCGCGTGGTTAGCTTCAACCGTATCGTGGCCTTTGTCCTGCAAGGCATAAGCGCGAATTTTGTTCAGCAGGCCGATGCCGCGGCCTTCGTCAAACATATACACAATCACGCCTGCGCCTTCCTGCTCGATGCGATTCATGGCGGCTTCAAGTTGTTCGCCACAATCGCAGCGCTCGCTACCGAACACGTCGCCCGTTAAACATTGCGAATGCAGCCGCACCAGCGTGGGCGCATCAGGATCAATCTTGCCTTTGACCAATGCTACAAACAGCGTGGCTTCGAGATTGTCGCTATACACCATCAACTCAAAATTGCCCGCGTGGCGCGTAGGCATTGATGTCGTAGCCCGGCGGCTGATGACGCGCTCGTTTTCACGATACGCCACCAGATCGGCGATGCGCACGATGGGGATTTTGTGTTGCGCTGAAAAGGCTTCAAGCTCCGGCATACGCGCCATTGAGCCGTCGGCGTTCATGATTTCGCAAATCACGCCAGCAGGTTTCAAGCCTGCCATGCGCGCAAGATCAACCGCCGCTTCGGTGTGGCCGCTGCGTGCCAGCAAGCCGCCGTTGACCGCGCGCAAAGTTTGTAAACGACCAGGGCGTATCAGATCGGTGGGTTTCGCACTGTCCGCAATCGCCACCGCGATGGTGCGCGCGCGATCCTGCGCGGACATGCCTGAACCCACGCCCTCACGTGCATCAATCGGTGTGGCGAATGCGGTGCCGAATTTGGTTTGGTTACCGGTGTCATCCGTGATGAGAGACAAGCCCAGCTGCCGCAGGCGATCTTCGGTCAGCGCCAGCGAGATCAGTCCGCGCCCGTACGTCGCCATGAAGTTGATCGCATCCGGCGTAGCCTTGTCGGCAGCAACGAATAAATCACCTTCGTTTTCGCGGCGCTCATCATCGACGAGTATGACCATTTCGCCACGGCGCACGCCGGGCAGAATTCTCTCGACTAAATAATCCCCGGCTTTTTGAACGTTACCCGTCATTGAATCAGCCGCAAAAACTCTGAGCGCGTCTTGTCACTGTTGAACTCACCGGTGAATGCCGACGTTGTTGTCACCGAGTTCTGCTTTTGGATACCTCTCATCACCATGCACAAATGCTTGGCTTCGATCACCACAGCCACACCGAGCGGCTTCAGCGTATCTTCAATGCAGTTGCGCACTTCCATCGTCAACCGCTCCTGCACCTGCAAGCGCCGCGCAAAGGCATCCAGCACACGGGGGATTTTCGACAAGCCGACAATGTGCCCATTGGGAATATAGGCAATGTGCGCAGTGCCAAAAAACGGCAGCATGTGATGCTCGCACATGGAATAAAACTCGATGTCTTTCACGATCACCATCTGCGAATATTCTTCGGCAAACATGGCTGACTTGAGTATCTCTGCCGGGTCAAGATCGTAACCATGCGTGAGATAGTGCAGCGCTTTGGCCACGCGCTCCGGTGTTTTGAGCAAGCCCTCACGGTCAGGGTTTTCGCCGATATCTTTAAGAATGGTGCGGTATTTTTCGGCGACGCGATTTACCGTCACCGGGTGATAACGATCAATCTTGGCATAACCTTCGATGTCGTCATCGTCAACCATTTTGCGTTTGTTGGGCATGCTGATCCTTGGTTAATCCGCCAGGCGTGCCTGTATCGACCGCATTAATCCTGCCTTATCCAAACCGCAAGCGGCCAACTGTAACGCCGGATCGCCCTGCTCGACAAATCGATCCGGCAAGCCCAATTGCAACACCGAAACGTTGCGCCGGTTTTGCTGTAGCAGCTCCAGCACCGCACTGCCTGCGCCACCCATCACCACGTTTTCTTCCACGGTCACCAGCAATTCATGCGTATCCGCAAGCTGCAAAATCAATTCGCCATCCAGTGGTTTGACGAAGCGCATGTTGGCGACGCTTGCGTTTAATTCCTCCGCTGCCGCCAGCGCAGCCGTCAGCATCGAACCGAAGGCAAGTATTGCAACCTTCACACCGCTGCGCCGAAGCTCGCCTTTGCCTACCGGTAACGTATTGAAATTATTAACGATTTTTACGCCTGGCCCAGCGCCACGCGGGTAGCGTACCGCCACCGGAGAGTTCATGCTGAATGCGGTACTCAGCATTTGCCAACATTCATTTTCATCCGAAGGCGTCATCACTGTCATGTTCGGCAGACAGCGCAAATAGCTCAAATCAAAGCTGCCGTGATGCGTGGCACCATCAGCGCCAACCAATCCTGCGCGATCCAGCGCAAACACCACCGGCAGATTTTGTATCTGCACATCGTGTATCAACTGATCAAAGCCGCGCTGCAGAAACGTGGAGTAAATTGCAAGCACCGGCTTTGCACCGTCACACGCCAGGCCTGCAGCAAACGTTACCGCGTGTTGCTCGGCGATGCCCGCATCAAAGTAGCGATCAGGAAATTTTGCCGCAAACTGCACCATGCCTGAGCCTTCGCGCATCGCTGGTGTAATGCCCACCAGCCGCTTGTCGTGCGCGGCCATGGCGCACAGCCAGTCGCCAAACACTTGCGTGTACGCGGGCTTGCCGCCGGACTTACCGCCGACGATGCCGTTAACCGAATCAAATTTCGAAACGCCGTGATACAGCACGGGGTCGGCCTCGGCCAATTTGTAGCCTTGACCCTTGCGCGTGACCACATGCAAAAACTGCGGGCCTTTAAGTTGCTTGATGTTATTCAACGTGGGCAACAACGCATCCAGATCGTGCCCATCAATGGGGCCGATGTAATTGAAACCGAATTCCTCAAACATCGTACTAGGCGTGACCATGCCCTTGACGTGCTCCTCGGCACGGCGGGCAATGGGCCCCAACACGCGCTGCCCCAATCCTTTTGCGCGCGCGTAAAAGCGCCCCGACATCAGCTTGGCGAGATATTTATTCAGCGCGCCTACCGGTGGTGAAATCGACATATCGTTGTCGTTCAAAATCACCAGCAGATCCACATCCATGTCACCCGCGTTATTCAGCGCCTCGAACGCCATGCCCGCTGTCATCGCGCCATCGCCGATGATCGCCACCGCCTGACGCGGCACACCTGCGAGTTTTGCCGCCACCGCCATGCCCAGCGCTGCGCTGATTGACGTGCTGGAATGCGCCGTGCCGAAGGTGTCGTATTCTGACTCCGTACGCTGCGGAAAGCCCGAAAGACCCTGCCACATACGCAGTGTGTTCATGCGCTCGCGGCGACCGGTAAGAATTTTGTGGCCGTAGGTTTGGTGCCCCACGTCCCACACCAGCCGATCATGCGGCGTATTGAACACATAGTGCAGCGCAATCGTAAGTTCAACCGTACCGAGATTCGACGACAAATGCCCTCCGGTCTGGCTCACCGAATCAATCAGATATTGGCGCAGCTCTTTGGCCACACCATGCAACTGGCTGCGCTCAAGCTCGCGCAATGCTTTGGGCGAATCGATGGACTTTAAAAGCTCGTACATCAGAATTTTCGCAGCACAATAAAATCAGCCAACTGCCGCAGCCGCAGTGCGCGTTCACCAAAACCGTCGAGCGATTTCATCGCCTCAACACGCAGGTCTTCGGCAAAGGCTTTTGCGCGCTCAAGGCCCATCGCACTGACATACGTGGGCTTGCCTTGCTCGGCATCCTTGCCCGCCGTTTTGCCCAGATCAGCGGTGGAGGCATCCACATCCAGCACATCATCGACCACCTGAAACGCCAAGCCGATCAAGCGCGCAAAGGTATCCACCTGCGCGTGTTCCGCCGCACTCACCGGTGCGCCACACATCAGGCCCAGCAGCGCGGCCGCGCGAATAATCGCACCGGTTTTATGCACGTGCATGAATTCGAGTTCCGGCACCGTCAACACTTTGCCGACCGCCGCAAGATCAATCGCCTGCCCGCCCGCCATGCCGCGCGAGCCAGATGCCGCTGCAAGCAGCTTCGCCATCTGTAATTGCACATTGGCATCATCATTTAACTTGTTTTCTGTGATGACCTGAAACGCCAGGCTTTGCAGCGCGTCGCCCACCAGCAGCGCGGTGGGTTCATCGTACTCGACATGGCAAGTCGGCTTGCCCCGGCGCAGAACGTCGTCGTCCATGCACGGCAGATCATCATGCACCAGTGAATAGGCGTGAATGATTTCCACTGCCGCACCGGCTATCGCCGCGCGCGCCGGATCAGCGCCAGACAACTCACCCGCCGCGAAAGCCAGCAAAGGCCGCACACGTTTTCCGCCACCCAGCACCGCATAGCGCATGGCGTGGTGCAGACGTTGCGGCGCGATCTCCGGCGAAGGCAACAACAGCAGCAGCACGGCCTCAACACGGCTTTGCCCGGCTGCGGCCCAGGCCTGAAAATCAGTGGAATGTGTCACGCGGTTACTGCCCCGCCGCACTGAAATTTTTCAGCACACCGTCTTCAAGAATTTTGACCTGGCTCTGTGCATCTTGAAGGGCAGCCTGACAAAACTTCATCAGTTCCGCCCCGCGCTTGTAGGCAGCGAGCGATTTTTCCAGCGGTAGTTGGCCCGCCTCCATCTCCGAGACGATCTCTTCCAGCTCGGCGAGTGCGGACTCAAAGGTTTGCGGTTTATTGGTTTTGGACATGGGTTGAAGCATTATCGCGCGGGGACACGCAACAGGAATTCCGTAAACCGAAAGGGTAGCCTAATCAGACGGTTGCGGTCAATGAACGGCGCTGATTTTCAGCGCCTGCTAAACTGCCCAATACCATCCATCAGAAAGCACTGTCATGTCCCGTAAATCAGAACCACGCCTGGCACCCCTACCCAAAGAAACCACGCCCGAACTTTCCGGCGCGTTTCAAACGTATGTGAAAGTGCTGGGATTCATTCCCAACAGCGTGCTGATCATGCAGCGCAAACCAAAAATCGTGCAGGCGCTGTCACAACTGGCCGCTGCGATTTGGGATCCGGCGAGCGAGGTGCCGGTGGCGTTCAAGCGTATGCTGGCGCACGTTGCCAGCCGCGCGCACGGATGCAGTTATTGAATGGCGCACACTGCGGGGGCGGCGCTCCAGCTAGGCGTTGAAGACAAAAAACTTGAAGCCGTATGGGAGTTTCGCAGCAGCGAATTATTCTCCACCAAAGAACGTGCAGCACTCGAAGTCGCCGTTGCAGGCGCGGCGCAGCCCAATGAAGTCACCGATGACCTATTCGCGGAACTCAAGCGCCACTGGAACGAAGGCGAGATAGTCGAGATCGTCGCGGTCATTTCCATGTTCGGCTTCATGAACCGCTGGAACGATACGATGGCCACACCGCTGGAAGAAGAACCCATCCACGTCGGCGAGAAACATCTGGCCAAAAGCGGCTGGCGCGTCGGCAAACATGAACAGTAAGCCATCACGGAGCCTCTGTATCTGACGTGCCTGGGGTAACAGGCTGTTTTCAGCACACGTGCATGATGCCTGTATTCACGTAAGCATTTGTTTTATATTGTTTTTTATCCGCTGAATGCAATACCCGCGTCACGTACCACACGACCCCATTTTGCAATCTCACGCTCAACCAATGCCCCCAATTCGTCGGGCGTGCCGGTGACCACATCCGTGCCCGCGCTGGCAAACGCCTTATGCACATCCGGTGCGCGCAACGCACGGCTGATTTCGCCGTTTAGCCGCGCGATGATATGCAGTGGCGTACCCTTCGGCGCAGCAATGCCGAGCCACAACGTAGCTTCATAACCCGCGACGCCGCTTTCTGCCAACGTGGGAATATCGTTCGCTTGCGTAGACCGTTGCGCGCCGGTCACCCCTAACGCGCGCAAGCGACCTGCACGATGATGCGGTAGCGCAATCGCAATGCCCGGAAAGCCAATCTTGACTTGCCCGCCGAGCAGATCCGCCGTCGCGGGGCCGCTGCCTTTATACGGAATGTGCGTGGTGTTAACCCCCGCCATTGACATGAAGAGCGCGCCAAAAAGATGCTGCGCGCCGCCCGTGCCCGACGATGCCCAATCGAGTTTGCCCGGCTGCGCTTTCGCCAGCGCAATCAGTTCCTGTGTGGTACGCACATTTAACGTGGGGTGCGTCACCAGCGTATTCGGGGCAGAGCCAAACTGCGATACCGGTGCGAAATCCTTTACCGGGTGATACGGCAGCTTGCGATAAATCGCAGGACTGACGGCAAATGGCGTGCCCGTCATCAAAATGGTGTAGCCGTCGGGCGGCGCGCTGGCAACCAGCTCAGTGCCGATGATGCTGCCAGCGCCGGGCCGGTTATCCACCACCACCTGATAGCCGAATTGATCCGACAGCTTTTGCGCGAGTATGCGGCCCGGCACATCCGTTGCGCCGCCGGGTGAAAACGGCACGACCATGCGTATCGGTCGCGTTGGGTAGGGTTGCAGCTGGGCAAGCGCCACTGCATGCAGGCCACAGGCGAAAGCTACGCCCGCCAAATTAAAGATGCTGTGCATGATCCCTCAATTCGCTGTAACGTTATAAACCCAGCCTGATCTTACGGGCGCATATTTCCATTTTGGACCAGATATTAACAAGTCAACCAAACATGTCCTAGTACGTTGTTAGGGCATGACGACACAAAGCATGAAGCACATACCGGCGGTAGCACAAGACGAACTTCGCAATCGGGTGATTGCCGCGTTGAATCGAGGCGTGACGCAGGCGCAGGCGG
>CANKUB010000038.1 GCA_947486575.1 Betaproteobacteria bacterium
ACGTGAGATATATTATTTAAATAATTGATTATTAATGATATTTATTATTTACCTCTGGTCGTCCGTAGCGTCTTTGGTAAAATAGGCGAGCGCCATGGCGGCACCCTTGCATAATGCTCGCTACGGCACCGCTATCTTTCACGAGCGCTCGTAACGGATTCTCCGTCACCCAACTACGACATCTTAACCAGGCCTCCCATCATGTTAGATAAAGTTAAATCCACTGTGCAGCTTAAAGACATGCGTTTGTTCCGCCAGCAGTGTTACATCGATGGCGCTTGGGTTGATGCGGACGACAAATCCACCTTGACGGTCTATAACCCGGCAGACGGATCGCTGGTGGGCACCGTGCCGAAAATGGGCGCGGCAGAGACCAGGCGCGCCATTGAAACCGCGCACGAAGCATTCAAACTGTGGCGCGCGAAAACGGCCAAGGAGCGCGCTTCACTTCTGCGTAAATGGTTCGAGCTGATGGTGGCCAATACCGAAGACTTGGCGATCCTGATGACCCTGGAGCAAGGCAAGCCGCTGGCGGAATCGCGCGGCGAAATCGGCTATGGGGCGTCGTTTATCGAGTGGTTTTCGGAAGAAGCCAAACGCGTTTATGGCGATGTGATCCCGTCGCAAGCGCCGGATAAGCGTATTGTGGTTATCAAGCAGCCGATCGGTGTATGCGCTGCGGTAACGCCGTGGAATTTCCCCAACGCAATGATCACACGCAAGGCTGGCCCGGCGCTGGCGGCTGGCTGCACCATGGTGATCAAACCTGCGTCGCAAACGCCGTTTTCAGCGCTGGCGTTGTGTGAACTGGCGGAGCGTGCGGGCATCCCCAAGGGCGTGATTTCGGTGATCACCGGTTCGGCAGGCCCGATAGGTAAAGAATTGACCACCCATCCGCTGGTACGCAAATTTACCTTTACCGGCTCGACAGAAATCGGTAAGCAGCTGATGGCGCAATGCGCCAGCACCGTCAAGAAAGTGTCGTTGGAGCTTGGCGGCAACGCGCCGTTTATTGTGTTTGACGACGCGGATATTGATTCTGCGGTGGAGGGCGCCATGGCCTCCAAATTCCGCAACACCGGGCAAACCTGCGTGTGTGCGAATCGCATTTTTGTGCAGGATGCCGTCTATGATCAATTTGCGGCCAAGCTGGCGACGAAAGTGGCGGCGATGCCCGTTGGCAATGGTATGGAAGCTGGAATGATGCAGGGGCCGCTGATCGACAAAAATGCCGTGTTGAAAGTGGAAGAACATATCGCCGATGCGCTGGCAAAAGGTGCGCGCGTGGTGACGGGCGGCAAGCGGCACGCCAAGGGCGGTCAGTTCTTTGAACCGACCGTGCTGGCGGATGTGACGCCGGAAATGAAAATTACACATGAAGAAACCTTCGGCCCGGTGGCGCCGCTGTATCGCTTTAGCACCGAAGCCGAGTTGCTGGAGCGCGCCAACGATACGGAGTACGGGCTGGCAGCGTATTTTTACAGCCGCGACATCGGCCGCATCTGGCGCGTGGCGGAAGGCATCGAGTCGGGCATCGTGGGTATTAACGTTGGCATTATCTCGACTGAGATCGCGCCCTTTGGTGGCGTAAAAGAATCCGGCATCGGGCGTGAAGGCTCCAAGTACGGCATTGAGGAGTTTCTCGAAGTGAAATACCTGTGTATGGGTGATGTAACGAAGTAAATTATTAAAAATATCATTTAAAAACAAATAGCTAGAGCATATGAAATCTGCGCCGAAAATTTACCTGGTTCATGCCGCTGCGGTATCGATTCCGCCCATCGTGTCAAGCTTTACTGCGGCTTGGCCAGAAGCGAAACTCGCCAACCTGCTGGAAGATTCATTCATGCCCGACCTCGCCACTGACGGTCGTTTGACGGACGCGATGATCGGTCGCTTTGTGCATATCGGCGAGTACTGCGTGCGCGCGGGCGCGGACGCCATTCTGTTTGCCTGCTCGGCATTCGGCCCCGCGATTGAAGAGGTGCGTCGCCAACTGAAAATTCCCGTACTCAAGCCGAACGAAGCTATGTACGAACAGCTTGTCGCCAAAGATTGCAGCGTGAGTTTGCTGGCGACGTTTCCGCCTTCGATTCCCTCGATGGTGACGGAGATCAAAGAGATTGCACGCGTGGCCGGTACTAAAATCAAGCTCGATACGCATCTGGTGGAAGGCGCGCTCGCCGCGCTGCAAGGCAACAACCCCGAAGAGCACAATCGGCTGATCGTAGAATTTGCAGCGAAGCAACAGTGCGATGTGATTGCGTTTGCCCAGTTTTCGATGGCGCCCGCGTTGCAAGCGGCGGTAGCGCGCACCAGTACGCCCATACTGACGACGCCGGATAGTGCTGTGGTTAAGTTGAAAGCGATGCTGGCGTAGATTTTTTGAGTCGCTTATTTTTGTAGTATCGAAAGCACTGCTCTCACCCTCGGTCCCTCTCCCATCGGCAGAGGGCTAGGGTGAGGGAATGCTGTTAGCCGCAACTGCCAAACCCAATCAGAGCGAGGGCTACTATGAACGGCAAGAATTTTCTACTGCATCTCGCGCTGCCGCTACTGCTCGCCGTAAACGCGACGCATACCTTCGCCCAACCCACCGAAGCGCTCCTCGATAAAGCCATCGTAGGCGAGCATCGTAGCAAAGCCAATCGTGCGCGCGATCAATACCGCCACCCGCGCGAAACGCTGCTGTTCCTCGGTTTGAAGCCTGACATGACGGTGATTGAAATCTGGCCCGGCAGCGGCTGGTATTCGGAAATCATTGCCCCAGTGTTGCGCGACAAAGGCAGGTTTTACTTGGCGCACAGCGCGATCGAAGACCCCAAACTCCCCAACTGGCAGCGCGAGGGGCGTGAAAAGCACGAGGCCGCTTACGCCCGGCGCCCCGAGCTGTATGGCAAACCGGTGTTTACCTCGCTGGGGCCGCCGGACTATCTGGCGATTGCACCTGCGGGCAGTGCGGACTTGGTGCTGACCTTTCGCAACGTACATAACTGGAGTCTGCAGAAAACCGATGCGCTGGTGTTCAAAGCGTTTTTTGATGCGCTGAAACCCGGTGGAATTCTCGGCGTGGTGGAGCATCGCGCCCATCCAGGCACGGCTTACGAGCAGATGGTGAAGTCGGGTTACATGACTGAAGCCTATGTCATTGCACTCGCCGAAAAAGCGGGCTTCAAGCTGGTGGATAAATCCGAGGTCAACGCCAACGCCAAAGACACCAAGGATCATCCGAATGGTGTGTGGACCTTGCCGCCGATGTCGCGCGGACGGCTGGATCCCGAAAAATATCTCGCCATCGGTGAAAGTGATCGCATGACGCTTAAGTTCGCCAAGCCGTGAAATTAAAAAAATTGTTTAAAAACAAATACTTAATGATATTTTTGTTATTGGCTGCGTGTGGCGAAAAAACGCAGCCGCCTGCTGCTGTACCGCTGGTGGTGACGCAAAAAGCGCAAGTGGGTGATGCCACGTTGCACGCCAGTTTTGCGGGCGAAGTGCGTGCGCGCAGTGAATCAGCGTTGGGCTTCAGGGTCGGCGGCAAAATCACGCAACGGCTGGTTGATGTGGGGACGCGTGTTAAACCCGGCACGCCGATTGCGCGGATTGATGCGCGTGATTTTCAGTTGAACTCAGCCGCAGCAACCAGCCAGATGGCTGCCGCACAAGCCGATGTCACGCAAGCGCAGGCAGACTATGCCCGCTACAACGATTTGTTCCAGAAAAAATTCGTCAGCGCCGCCGAAATGGATCGGCGCAAAGCCACGCTGGATGTCGCGGTGGCGCGTCTTGCCCAGGCGAAAACACAACTCAATGTGGCCGACAATCAGGGTACCTATACGGCGCTGGTGGCGGATCGCGCGGGTGTGATTACCAGCGTTGATGCTGACGTGGGGCAGGTGGTGGCCGCGGGGCAAACCGTAGTGCGTGTGGCACAAGATGACGAAAAAGAGGCGCTGATTACCGTGCCTGAAAATCGCCTGCCGGAAGTGAAAGCGGCCAATCGTATTGAAGTCTCATTGTGGGCTGCGCCGGATAAACGTTACCTCGGCAAAGTACGCGAAATTTCGCCGATTGCTGACGCCGTTACGCGCACCTATGCCGTGCGCGTGACCATGAGCGATGCCGATGACGCCGTGCGCCTGGGTATGACAGCCAGCGTGTTGCTGTTGCAGCAGGGTGCAGGCAGCGCCGTAGTGCTGCCGCTGACTGCCTTGTTTCAGCAGGGCGCCAACACCGCGTTGTGGGTCGTGGACAGCAGGACGCAAACGGTCAGTTTGGTGCCGGTAAAAGTGGGCGTGTTTCGGGAAGACGTGGTGACGGTGGTGTCGGGCATCCAGGCGGGCGCCGTGGTAGTGACAGCGGGCGTGCATAAGCTGACGGCCGGGCAGAAGGTGCGCGTTGCGAGCGAATCTGCTACACGAAAGTAAGCGAAAATAAGCAGAAATAACACTTTGAAATCCTTCAATCTGTCCAAGTGGGCATTGGCGCACCAGCAGTTGGTGCTGTATTTCATTGTTGCGCTGCTCGCCTCCGGCGTGTTTTCGTACATTAATCTAGGGCAGGCCGAAGACCCGGATTTCACCATTAAAGTGATTGTTATCCAGACCAATTGGCCTGGCGCTTCGGCTGAAGAAGTCGAATTGCAGATCACCGAAAAGCTGGAAAAAAAATTACAGGAGACGCCATGGCTGGACCACGTGCGCAGTTTTTCGCGTCCCGGCCAATCGATGATCTTTGTGCTGCTCAAAGATTACACGCCACCCAAAGACGTGCCCGAAGTGTGGTACCAGGTGCGCAAAAAAATCAGCGACGTACGGCAAACCCTGCCCAAAGGCGCACTGGGGCCGTTTATCAATGATGAGTTCGGCGATACCTTCGGTACCATCTTTGCGTTTACTGCGGATGGATTTTCATATGCGCAGATGAAAGATTACGCCGAGTCGGCGCGCAAAGAATTGCTGCGCATACCGCATATCGCCAAGGTGGAATTACTGGGCGAGCAGCCGGAAAAAATATACGTTGAAATTTCGCACAAAAAACTGGCGACGCTCGGCATTGAGCCACTGCTGATATTCAACATCCTGGATGCGCAAAATTCCATGACGCCTGCGGGCAGCGTGGATACCGCCAGCGATAGAATTTATCTGCGCGTATCCGGCGATTTTGATTCTGTGGAGAGCATTCGCGAGATCGGCATACGCGCCAACAACCGCCAGTTTCGTCTGGGTGACATTGCGCATGTGTATCGCGGCTACGCTGATCCGCCCGCCTTGCGCATGCGCTACAAAGGGCAAGATGCAATCGGCCTTGCCATTTCAATGGCCAAAGGAGGCAACATTATCGAACTCGGCAAGGATCTTGATCCGGCAATAGCGCGCATCCGTGCCAATCTGCCGGTGGGCCTGACCTTGCATGCGGTAGCTGATCAACCCACTGTGGTCAAGCGTTCGGTGCGTGAGTTCATGCGCACGCTGATGGAAGCGGTGGCGATTGTGCTGCTGGTGAGTTTTATTTCGCTGGGTTTTCGCACCGGCGTGGTGGTGGCGCTGTGCATTCCGCTGGTACTGGCGGTGACGTTTTTGTTTATGAAGTTATTCGGTATTGACCTGCAACGCATTTCACTGGGCGCGTTGATTATCGCGCTGGGTTTATTGGTGGACGACGCTATCATCGCGGTTGAAATGATGGTCAATAAAATGGAGCAGGGCTGGGATAGAGTGCGTGCGGCGAGCTTTGCCTATACCAGCACGGCATTTCCCATGTTGACCGGCACGCTGGTCACGGCCGCAGGCTTTCTGCCGGTGGGATTTGCCAAGTCTTCAGCGGGTGAATATACGTTCTCGATTTTCGCTGTGGTGACGATTGCGCTGCTGGTGTCGTGGGTGGTGGCGGTGATTTTTACGCCGTATATTGGCTACAAGATTTTGCCAAATTATCAGGTGCATCCTGATACGCATGAAGACGCGGTGTATCAGAAAAAGTTTTATCTGATTTTCAGAAGCATGGTGACGTGGTGTGTGCGCTTTCGCAAGACCGTGGTGCTCGCGACGGCACTGCTGTTCGCAGCGGCGCTGGTGGGGTTTGCGCTGGTGGAGCAGCAGTTTTTTCCGTCGTCGAACCGGCCCGAACTGCTGATTGATCTGTCGTTGCCCGAAGGCTCGTCCGTGCGCGCCACGCAGGCCGAAGTACTCAAAATGGAACAAGTGCTGGCCAAGGATGAGGACATCGAGCAGCACTCGGTGTATGTCGGCGGCGGCGCACCGCGCTTTTATCTGCCGCTCGATATCCAGTTGCCGAATCCATCGTTCGCGCAATTTGTCGTGTTGAGCAAAAATAACGATGCGCGTGAGCGCGTGTATCAGCGCGTAAAAGTTGCGCTGGAGAAGGATTTTCCGATGGTGCGCGGAAGAGTCAACCGGCTGGAGAATGGCCCGCCCGTGGGCTACCCGATACAGTTTCGCGTGTCGGGCGCGAATCCGGAAACCGTCAAGACCATTGCCGCAGAAGCTGCGGCCGTGGTGCGCGGCAATCCGCATGTGTTTAACGTGCATCTTGATTGGAACGAGCGCGCGAAAGTGGTCAAAGTCAATGTCGATCAGGACAAGGCGCGAGCGCTGAACATCAGCTCGGCGCAGATTTCGGCCATTCTGAATTCGATCATGACGGGCTACAGCGTGACGTTTTTTCGCGAGGGTGACAAACTGATTGAAGTACTGGCGCGCGCGGAACGCGGCGAGCGCATGGACATCGGCGCCATGGGCGATTACAACATTCCGCTAACGGGCGGACGCACCGTGCCGCTGTCGCAACTGGCTACGATTTCGTATGAACTTGAAGACGGCGTAGTGTGGCGACGCAACCGGGCGCCCACGGTGACGGTGCGCGCCGATATACAAGGCAACATTCAGGCGCCGGTGGTCACTACGCAAATTGATCCATTGCTGCAGCCGCTGCGCGACAAATTGCCCGCGGGCTATTACATTGATATCGGTGGCGCAGTAGAAGAAAGCGCCAAGGGCCAGGCCTCGGTGGCAGCGGTGATGCCGCTGATGATTTTTGTCACGATTACGCTGCTGATGATTCAATTGCAAAGCATCAGCCGCACGTTTCTGGTGCTGCTCACCGCCCCACTGGGGTTGATCGGCGCGACGTTTTTTCTGCTGCTGTTTCACATCCCGTTTGGCTTTGTGGCGATGCTGGGTGTGATCGCGCTGTCGGGCATGATCATGCGCAACTCCGTGATACTGGTAGATCAAATCGAGCAAGACATTGCTGCGGGCAAAGTGCCGTGGGAGGCGATCATCGGCTCAACCGTGCGGCGCTTTCGCCCGATCATGTTGACGGCAGCAGCAGCGATTCTGGCGATGATTCCGCTCACGCGCAGTGATTTCTGGGGGCCGATGGCAGTGGCGATTATGGGCGGGTTGCTGGTGGCGACGGTACTGACACTGCTGTTTTTACCGGCGTTGTATGCGGCGTGGTTTCGGGTAAAAGAGGTTTAATGCATGCTCAGCGTCGGTAGGGCGTATTGTGTGCATCAATAAAATAATCAGTAAAACCAAGTGGTTTTGGGCTGTTGCGCTTTGGGCTTTGTTCTATGTGAGCAGCGTATTTTCTGCGACGCCGGAAACCGTCAAATTCCCCAGCCGCGATGGTAAAACGGAGCTTGTCGGATACCTGTTCAAGCCCGTTGCTGCCGGGCCGCATGCGGCAGTGGTCATGCTGCACGGGCGCGCCGGGCCTTACTCAACACTCCGACCGGGTGCGGTAAACGCGACCAATCTCTCCGCGCGCCACCGCATGTGGGGCGAATTTTGGGCCGAGCGCGGGTATGTCGCACTGCATGTCGATAGCTTTGGCCCGCGTGGTTATGCGCAGGGATTTCCGAAGGGTTCCTACAAGCAACGACCCGCAGAGATTAACGAACAGACGATACGCCCGCTCGACGCCTATGGTGCGCTCGATTACCTGCGCGCGCGTAACGACGTCATCGCTGATCGTATTGGATTACAGGGGTGGTCCAATGGGGGTATGACGCTGCTGGCGGCGATGGGGTTGAATGCGCCACGCGTTGCACCCGGCATGGCTGATCGTTTGCGGTTAGCCCAGCCCACGGAGGAAGGCGATTTCCGTGCGGCTATCGCACAGTATCCGGGATGTGTGGCTCAGCGTGATCAAGGTGAATACACGCCGTATGCCCCGCTGCTGCTGCTGGTTGCGTCCGATGACGATGAAGTTTCGCCGAAGGTTTGCGCGGCACTGGCCGCGCAACTCAAGGAACGTCGCGCACCGCTGGAATTTGTAGTTTATGAAGGTGCGCAGCATACCTATGATGAGCCCGGCAGAACCAAACAAAGTCATGCGCCCAACAAAGCTGCGACAGAAGATACCTTGCGGCGGGCAGAGGCATTTTTCGGGCAGCATTTAAAGGCCAACTAAAATAGTGTTTAAAAACAAATACTTATTGTTTTTTCTGCTATGGGCCTGGCTGGCGTCATGGGCGCATGTGCATGCCGGGCAAACCGCAGCTATCGCATCTGCGCACCCGCTGGCTACGGCAGCCGGTAACGAAATTTTGAAACGCGGTGGCAATGCGTTTGATGCAGCAGTGGCAGTAGCTGCTGCGCTGGCGGTGGTGGAGCCGTATTCATCCGGCTTGGGCGGCGGCGGATTTTTTTTGTTGCATCGGGTTTCAGATAGCAAGCAGGTGATGATCGATGCGCGTGAGACTGCGCCAGCCGGTGTGAAGCCGGAGCACTACATCGATGCAATTGGCAATCCTGTGAAAGGCGCGACCATGCAGGGTGGCACGGCGTCGGGTATACCCGGCACGCCAGCGGGCCTGGTGCATTTGGCGCGAACGTATGGCACGCTGCCGCTGGCCGACACACTGGCACCCGCGATACGACTCGCGCATGACGGCTTTGCGGTGGATGGCCGCTATGCGCGCATCGCAAAAATACGCGAAGCGTACTTGCGCAAGCTGCCGGAAGCGTCGCGGATTTTTCTCGCGGACAGTCAAGCGCTGACGCAAGGTTATGTGCTGAAGCAGCCGGAACTAGCGCAGACACTTACGAGGCTGGCGATTGAGGGCGCGCCGGGTTTTTACACCGGGACAGTGGCGCGCTCCCTGGTGGAGTCGGTCAATGCAGCGGGTGGTGCGTGGCAGTTGTCTGACCTTGAACGTTATCGCGTGGTGGAGCGTGAGCCGATGCGCGTGACGTATCGCGGCGCAACCATCACCACGGCAGCGTTGCCTTCTGCTGGTGGCATTGCGCTCACACAAGCGTTTGGCATGCTGGAGCATTTGAAATTGAACGGCGTATCGGATGCGCAGTCTGCGCACATTATTGCGGAAGTGCTGCGCCGGGTGTTTCGTGATCGTGTGCAGTTGGGCGATGCTGATCACGTTAAAGTGCCTGTTGCTGCGCTGATTGATAAAAATTATATAAAACAAATAGTTACGTCTATATCACCTCAAGCGGCTACGCCCAGCGACAAGCTCGGCCCGCCGCCAGGCGACAAAGCCGAGAGCTACAACACCACGCACTTTTCGGTGATCGATGCTGCTGGCAATCGCGTGGGTGCAACGCTCACGGTGAACTGGATTTTTGGATCCGGTCTCGTTGCACAAGGCACAGGCGTGTTACTGAACAACGAGATGGATGACTTTACGCTGCGTGCTGATCTGCCAAACAGTTATCGTTTACGCGGCAGCGCTGCCAACTCGATTGCGCCGGGCAAGCGTCCGCTGTCGAGCATGACGCCAACGTTTGTAGAAGATGAACGCGGCGTGCTGATACTAGGCGCGCCGGGCGGCTCGCGCATTATCAGCATGGTGCTGCTCGGCGTGCTGGAACATTTGCGTACACCGGAAGTGGATTTGAAGCGCCTCGTGGCGATGCCACGCTACCACCACCAATTCTGGCCTGATCGCATTGAGGTCGAGCCGGAGGGTTTCAGCGCCGAGTGGCGTGAGGCACTGCAAGCCAAAGGGCACGCCATTCAGCTGGGCAGCCGCAAGTGGGGCAACATGCAGGCGGTGTTCAAGTCGAAGAAAACCGGGGAGACGCAGGCGGCCAGTGATCCGCGTGGATCGGATGTTGCATGGTATTGATTTATAAAGGAATATTGTCGATTATCGGTTCAGGTATCATCGTCTCATGAAACAGACCTTTCTTGAATTTGAAAAGCCGATCGAAGAACTTGAGACGCGTATCGAAGAACTGCGTTTTGCGCAGGACGATTCGGCGGTGGAACTTTCCGATGAAATCGGCAAGCTCACGAAAAAAAGTCAGGTACTGACCAAGGACATTTACGCCAAGCTCAATGCCTGGCAAATCTCGCAGGTGGCGCGGCATCCGCAGCGGCCGTATACGCTGGATTACATCAATAGCCTTTTTACCGGTTTCGACGAGCTGCATGGCGACCGCGCATTTGGTGATGATCCGGCCATCGTGGGCGGCATTGCACGATTCAACGATCAAAGCGTGGTGGTGATTGGCCATCAAAAAGGCCGCGATACCAAAGAACGCACGATGCGCAATTTCGGCATGCCCAAGCCCGAGGGTTACCGCAAGGCGTTACGGCTGATGAAGCTCGCCGAAAAATTCAGCATGCCGGTGTTTACGTTCATCGATACTCCGGGCGCATATCCCGGTATCGAGGCGGAAGAACGCGGGCAATCCGAAGCCATCGGGCGCAACCTGTATGTAATGTCCGAGCTGCGCACGCCGATTATTTGTACGGTGATTGGCGAAGGCGGTTCCGGCGGCGCACTGGCGATTGCGGTGGGCGATGTGACGATGATGTTGCAATATTCGACCTACTCGGTGATCTCGCCAGAGGGCTGTGCGGCGATTTTGTGGAAGAGCGCGGATAAGGCACCCGAGGCCGCCGAAACGCTGGGGATTACCGCCACGCGATTAAAGGCGCTGGGGCTGGTGGACAAAATTATTGCGGAACCGCTGGGCGGCGCGCATCGCGACCCGGATGCGATGATGCAGCACATGAAAAAAGCATTGGCGGATACCTGGCGCACGCTGAAAGATAAATCCATGGACGAATTGCTTGCTGCCCGCTTTGAAAAGCTGATGGGCTACGGCAAGTTCAAGGAAGTCGAGAGCAGATAGGCGCATGAACCAGTCATGAATGCTGCGGTGAAATCTGCGTGCTCCCGACAATCACCGGACAAATTGCTGCTGGGTGTAGAGCGCATGTTACTGCCATACGCTGGGCACAGCGCACGCCTGTGCGTGGGCTTGAGCGGCGGCGTGGATTCGGTCGTTTTGCTGGATATTTTGCACGGTCTTGCATCACAACATGCCTGGAAGCTTTCAGCGATTCACGTCAATCACCAGTTAAGTCCGCATGCTTTGGAATGGGCGCGATTCTGTCGCCGCTTGTGTCGTGAGCGCGGTGTGCCTTTGCGCGTGGTCAAGGTGAATGTGCTGCGTGGCAACAGCACTGAAGCCGCTGCACGTGCCGCGCGTTACGCCGCGTACCGCGCACAGCCTGCGCAAAACGTGCTGCTCGCACAGCATCAGGATGATCAGGCGGAAACCGTGTTGCTGCAATTGCTGCGTGGCGCGGGCGTCAAGGGTTTGGCGGCTATGCCTGCCATGCGTATGGACAACGAGCGCTCTGATCTGCGTTTATTACGGCCCTTGCTGGGGTTCACCCGCGATGAAATTGAGCAATACGCCGCCGCGCGCGATTTGTCGTGGATCGAAGACGAAAGCAACCGCGACGCCTATTACATGCGCAATTTCTTGCGCATGGAAATCATGCCACGTATCGAAAAGCGCGCGCCAGAGTACCGCAGCACGTTGTCGCGCGCGGCGGGGCATATGGCCGAGGCTGGGCAATTGCTGGATGAACTGGCACAGATTGATGGCGCAGGCGCATTGCTGGATAACACGTTGGCGTTTGCACCGTTACAGCAAATGCCAGCGGAACGTGCGCGCAACTTGCTGCGCTATTTTTTTGCCCTGCATCATGTGAGCATGCCCGATGCGCGGCGGCTGGATGAGGCGCTGCGGCAGGTGACTACAGCAAAAAGTGATGCGCGGGTCTGTATTGCTTTGGGTGGGCATACGCTGCGGCGGTTTGCTGGTGCGCTTCACGTTGTCGTAGCGCAGTCGCCCGTCAAAAAAGATTTTTCGCAGCGCTGGCGCGACGAACGCCATTTGGTGATCCCCGAACTACAGGCTACGCTGGAAATGCGCGCGCGGCGCGGTGCGGGGATTGATCTGCTCAAGTTGCTGACGAAGCCAGTGACCCTGCGCTTACGGCGTGGTGGCGAAAAATTGCAACCGGATGCCGCGCGTCCGCGCCGACACGTGAAAGATCTGTTTCAGGAGCAGAACGTGCCGCCGTGGCGGCGTGAACGTTTGCCGTATTTGTGGTCGGGTGAGCGGCTGGTATGGGTGGCGGGGTTGGGCATAGATTGCGCGTTTCAGGCGCGCGCGGGTCTGGCGGGTGTAGTGCCACACTGGATTGAATGATGATCTCACGCCTCGAACGCTGGCCGTATTTGCCGCGTGCCTTGCTGATCGCGCTAATTGCCGTGGTACTGGCACTGGCGTTTTCGGTAAGTGATGTCTTCCGGCGCGTCGATTTTACATTGTCTGATACGCACAGCCGATTGTTTGCACGCAAAGTGAATTTTGACGATGTAGCGGTGATCGATGTCGATGAGGAATCGGTCAGTCAGTTGCAGTCTAAACTGGGGCCGTGGCCGTACGACAGAGAGGTGTACGCACTGGTGGTGCGCTGGCTGAAAAGCGTGGGTGTACGCTCGATTGGATTCGATATCTTGTTTTCTGAGGCGCGCAAGGGTGATGCGATACTTGCTGAAGCGCTTGATGAGAGTGTGGTGCTGCCCGCTGCGGCATTGCCATTTAGCTTCGAGCGTGACAGTGCTTATCGTTTGCAGCTCATGCAAAAATCGTGGGGTGTGACGCCGCCATCGGGCACGTATCCGTTGACCGATTTAACCTTGCCACGTGCGCAACTGACGGCACGTGCGGGCATCGGCGTTGTCAGCGCGCTGGTGGACAGCGATGGCATTTTGCGCCGCGTGCCGCTGGCGTTCTCAGTTTATGGGCGGGTGGTGCCGGGCATGGCATTGGCGCTCTCGCAGAGCGCACCCGCGCAAATTGCCGTGAGCGATGGGCGGCTGGCGGCGGGCGGAAAATCGTGGCCGGTGTCACCGCTGGCGGAAGTGGTGTTGCATTATCCGGCGAATCTGGAATCGTTGCGCACGGTGCCGTTTTACCAGGTGGTGCTGGCGGCTTCGGGCGCGCCGGGTCTTGAACCTCTGGCGGATACGTTGCGCGCGGCGTTGCAGGGCAAGCATGTGCTCATCGGCAGTTCCAGTGCGGCGCTGGGCGATTATCTGCAAACTCCGCTGGGGCGCCAGCCCGGCGTCAAGGTGCAGGCGATGATCGCGCAGTTGTTAATGGGCGGGCACGTCTTAAAGCCGCGCTCACTGCTGTGGGAAATGACGCTGGTGGTTTGCACGCTGCTGTTGGTCACCGCCATGGGGCGACGGCGGTGGCAGACGAATACCGCATTGCAGTGGAGCGTATTTCCCTTAGTGTTTGTTTTTATTGGGTTTTTTGCGGCATTCGCGCTGGAGCGCGGACAGGCGGTGGGCCTCTTGTTTGCGATGACGGCAGGCGTGCTGATGCACTTGATCAGCTTGCTGGTGCAGCAGGTGCAACTGTTTCGCCGCAATCAGCGGCTGGAAATGGAGAAGCGCGCAGCGTTGCAGGCCGATGCACTGAAGAGCTAGTTTTTGTCGCATATCACGCATGAGTTGCGCACACCGCTGACGGCAATCATGGGCTTTAATAACATCAACTGGCACGACAGCGGACTCGGTCGCGATCAGCGCATGAAAAATGGCCAAATCGTTGATCGCAATTGCCAGCACATGCTGTCGCTGGTGAACAATTTGCTGGATCAGGCCAAGATCGAAGCCGGGCAACTCACCATTCAGCGTCATCCGGACAAGCTACGTACGGTGGTGCAGGACGCGGTTGCCACCGTGGCGCCTTTGCTGCACGGCAAGCCGGTGAAACTGATCACCGATGAAGTCGGAGTGCCAGAAACGCTGGACATTGACGCATTTCGTCTGCGCCAGATTGTGCTTAATTTGCTGAGCAACGCGATCAAGTTCACTGATAAAGGCGAGATCAGTGTGGTGTCGGCGTGGCATGATGGTGAGCTCACGCTTTCCGTGATCGATACCGGCCCCGGTATGAATGCAGACTCGGTGAAGCAGCTGTTTACCGCATTTCAACAGGCCGATGCTGGCGTTGCAGCCAAACATGGCGGCACCGGGCTTGGCCTCACGATCAGCCGAAATCTCGCGCGGCTGATGGGGGGCGATATCAAGGTTCACAGCAAAGTTGGGCAAGGCACGGTGTTTACCGTGACAGTCGCCGCACCCGAGGTGCTGGCAGAGCGTGAGCAGTCGGCGTCGCAGTCGGGATCACCCGTTATCGCGCCAGATCCTGCCGCGCGCAGTGTGCTGCAAGGTTTGGTGCTGGTGGCGGAAGACATGCCGGATACGCGGGCGCTAGTGGTGCTTCACCTCGAACAACTAGGATTGACGGTATTGCAGGCAGAGAACGGCGAGCAGGCGATAGAAATCGCGCTCGCCAGGCGGCCTGACGTGGTGTTGATGGATATGGACATGCCGGTGGTCGCGGGCGGCGAAGCCACGCGCACGTTGCGCATGTGCGGCTTTAGTGCGCCGGTGCTGGCGCTGACGGCGCACAAGAGTGAAGCTGAGCGGGTCAAGGCGTTGGCGGCGGGCTGCAACAGCGTAGTGGAAAAACCCATGACGCGGGCCAGTCTATTGACCGCGCTGTCGGCTGCGCTGGCGCCGAATCTTGCGCCGGCCGTGCCGCGAAACCAGGAGAATGCGCATGCCGCCTGATTCGATTGTGATTGCGGTGGACAGTGACGTGGCGGATTTGATACCGCTGTTTCTGTCGCAGCGGAAGGCCGATCAGGCCGCCATCGCGGCCGCGTTGCCGTTGCGTGATTTTGAACGGGTGCGCAAAGCCGGTCATGGCATGGCGGGGGCAGGGGCCAGTTACGGATTCGCGGCATTGACCGTGCTGGGCGATAATCTGGCGCTGGCGGCACGCGCGGGTGACATAGATGGGCTGGTACAGCTAAAAGCGGAACTAGACGATTATCTGGCGCGCTTGATTGTAAAATATGTGTAATATCAAAGGGTTTGTCATATCCTTTCAGGCGTGTTGCGTAGTACCGTAAAATCTTTAGGGATGGCTCACTCATAAAATCGCCGTTTGCTACCTTGGCATTCAGCCGTTTTTTTTTAGCGCTGGCATTGGGCGCGCTGGGCATGTTCACGCCGCTGGTTGCTGGCGCTGAAGAAGATTACATCTACACCGTTACCAAAGGCGACACGCTGATTGGTCTCACCTCGCGGTTACTCAACTCGCCCAATGATTGGCCGAAAGTGGCACGTCTCAATCGTCTGCCGAATGCCAATTTCATCGCGCCGGGCGCTAGGCTGCGCGTGCCTTTTTCGCTACTGAAAACGACACCGGTTACAGCCACCGTGACGCACGTTGAAGGCGACGTGAAAGCCGTAACGACCGCGGCGGGCGCGGCTGCGCCGCTGACGCTGGGTGCGTCGCTGGCAGAAGGCGCAGAAGTTATCACCGGCAAAAATGGCTATGTCACGCTCAAGCTGCACGACGGCTCCACCGTGCGCGTGCAGTCGACGAGCCAGATGCAGGTGGAGCGCTCGCGTACCTATTCGGGTGTGGGCCTGTTTGAATCGGCAATGAAGCTGATCAGCGGGCGTGTCGAATCGCTGGTGCAAAAATTCCAGCCGGGCGACAAAACCCAAACGCGCAATGCGGTGAAGACGCCGCTGGCTACCCTGGCGGTGCGTGGTACCGAGTTTCGCGTGACGATGGATGGGCAAACCAATCAAACGCGTGGCGAAGTGCTTGAAGGCGTGGTCGCGGTGGACGCGGGGGCAGCGAGTGGGGCAGGTGGACCCGGTGAAAAGCGCCTCAACGCGGGCTTCGGTAGTGTGGTTGATTCCGCTAAAAGCGTGTCTGACCCCATTATATTGCTGGCGGCGCCGGATGTGTCAAAGCTGTCGAAACTGCAAGAGCGCCCCTTGCTGCGCTTTGCGTTGCCGGCATTGGATGGCGCGCGTTCGTATCGCGCACAGATCGCGCGTGACAGCGCGTTTAATCTGGTGGTGGCCGAGCTGGTATCGCCATCGGTGGAATTGCGTGTGGCGGATATCGCTGATGGCAGTTACTTTTTACGCGTGCGCGCGATCGACACACGCGGGCTGGAGGGCCGCGATGCCACGCACGCCTTCAACCTGAAAGCGCGCCCGGAACCCCCCGCAATTTCAACGCCTGCACCCAAGGGCAAGGTGCGCGCCGCAGAAGTCGAATTCAAATGGGCGGAAAACACTGAAGCCGCCACCTACCATTTACAGGTGGCCAGGGATGCTTCGTTTAAGTCATTGATTTTTGAGGATAAATCGCTCATGGCGGCAGGGGCATCCGTGGGCACGCTGGCGCTGGGCGAATACTTCTGGCGCGTGGCGAGCCTGCGGCGTAATGGCGACCGTGGTCCGTATGGCGACGTGGCGAGTTTTGCGCTGTTGGCGCCGCCTGCGCAGCCTGAGCCGCCCAAAATCGGCGATGGTGATATCCAGTTTCGCTGGATGGGCGCGCCAGGACAAAAATTCGAGTTTCAATTGGCGAACGACATTAAATTTTCGCAAGTGGTGCTGGTGCGTAACCTGGATAAATCTGAAATCGAGGTGCCGCGTCCGCAGCCGGGCACCTATTTCATGCGTTACCGGGCGACCGATCCGGACGGCTTTGTCGGGCCATATTCGAGCGCGCAGCGCTTTACCATAGTGCCGCCACCGCCGTGCCTGAAAGATTCTGAAGGACGTTGCGTTTCGTTCACGCATGGGGTGGTTTCGCCGGTTCAGTAAGGCCGGTGGTCGGGGCCGTTTGCTGCACTGCATCGTTCCCCGAAGTGTCTTTATTTCAAAGGCTTATCGTGATATCCTCCGCGGCTAATTTAAATTCGTGGCGAAGGGTAGCAAATCATGGCTGTTGAACGCACATTATCGATTATCAAACCAGATGCAGTGGCTAAAAACGTTATCGGGCAGATTTACACGCGGTTTGAAAATGCCGGGCTGAAAATTATCGCATCGCGCATGATGCAGTTATCGCGCGCGGATGCTGAGGGCTTTTACGCCGTTCACAAAGCCCGCCCGTTTTTCAAGGATCTAGTGGATTTCATGATTTCCGGCCCGGTGGTCATCCAAGTGCTTGAAGGTGAAGCTGCCATCCAGAAAAATCGTGACCTGATGGGCGCGACCGATCCCAAGAAGGCTGAAAAAGGCACCATCCGCGCTGATTTTGCAGACAGCATTGATGCAAATGCTGCGCACGGTTCCGATTCCGCAGAAAATGCTCGGATTGAAATTGCCTATTACTTTGCTAGTCTCGATATTTGTGTGCGTTAACCAGTCCGAGCAGGTGATATGTCGGTCAATTTATTGGGATTAGGGCGGCCCGAACTCACCTCGTACTGCGCGGAATTGGGTGAAAAGCCCTTTCGCGCCAAACAATTGCTGCACTGGATACATCAGTCGGGCGCTACTGATTTTGGCGTCATGACTGACATTTCCAAAACGCTGCGCGAACGCCTGGCGCTTGAGGCTGCGATCAGCGGCCCCACCGTGGTGCGCGACACTGTCGCTGGCGACGGCACGCGCAAATGGCTGCTCGATGTAGGTACCGGCAATGCTGTTGAAACCGTATTCATTCCTGAAACATCTCGCGGCACGCTGTGCATTTCGTCGCAGGCCGGCTGCGCGTTGGAATGCTCGTTTTGCGCTACCGGGCGGCAGGGTTTTAACCGCAATCTAACCGTTGCCGAAATCATTGGGCAATTGTGGTGGGCCAACAAGTGCCTTGGTGCTTATGCCTCAATAAACCAGGGCGACGCGCGGATTATCAGTAACGTGGTGATGATGGGCATGGGCGAGCCGTTAGCGAATTTTGATAACGTCGTAGCAGCGATGCGCCTGATGCTGGATGACGATGCGTATGGTTTATCACGGCGGCGCGTCACGTTGTCCACATCGGGCCTGGTGCCTGCGATGGATCGGCTGCGTGATGCGTGCCCGGTGGCGTTGGCGGTATCGTTGCATGCGCCCAACGACGCACTGCGTAACGAGCTGGTGCCGATCAACAAAAAATACCCGATACGCGAACTGCTCGCGGCGTGTGTGCGCTACATTGAAAAAGCGCCCCGCGATTTCGTCACGTTTGAGTATGTGCTGCTCGATGGGGTAAACGATAGCGTCGCACAGGCGCGCGAGCTGGTCGAAACCGTGAAATCCGTGCCGTGCAAAATCAATCTGATCCCGTTTAATCCGTTTCCCGATTCGGGTTACGCACGTTCAAAGTCTGAGGCCATGGCGCGTTTTCGTGATGTGCTGCTGCGCGCAGATTTGGTCGCCACCACACGCAAAACGCGTGGCGATGACATTGCGGCGGCGTGCGGGCAATTGGCGGGGCAGGTGGCGGATAAAACACAGCGCGCCGCGCGTCGCGATGCGCGTGCAGCGGCTGCAACGACAGTCAATCCCACGCCAGAGTCTGTGTTGTGAAAATAAACTATCTATCTGTTTTTATTATTGTTTTTTTTCTCGCAGGTTGTGGTGCACAACCTACGGTGCGCACCACGGAGCGCACCCAATCCACCACCTCGGATACCGATGAAGACGCCCGTGGCCGTGCCCGTATCCACACCGATCTGGCAGTCAGTTATCTTGAAATCCGCAATCTCGCGGTGGCCCTTGAGGAAGCGGGTATTGCGCAGCGTTCCGATCCCTCTTATGGCCCCGCGTACAACATAGCCGGGCTGATTTATATTGAGCTGAAAGACGACCGTGCCGCCGAGGAAAGTTTTCGCCAAGCACTGCGCATCAACGCGCGTGATTCTGATGCCAACAACAACTACGGCACGTTTTTGTGCCAGCGTAAACGTGAAGCAGAAGGCATCAGGTTTTTTCTGCTGGCGATCAGCGATCCGCTCTATCAATACCCTGATCGTTCCTATGTGAACGCGGGCGTGTGCGCGCGGCGGCGCGGAGATCTTGCGGATGCAGAAAATTATTTCCGTAGCGCGCTGACTACGCAACCCAATCAGATTCAGGCGTTGTATCAACTGGCCGATTTGGCCTACGCGCGCAAAGGCTATGCCGAGGCGCGCACCTTGCTCACGCGCTTGCTGCCTGTTTCGACCGGTAGTCCGGAAATTTTATGGCTCATGCTGCGCACCGAGCGGAGTCTGGGCGACGGTAATTCAGTAGATAGCCTGTCGCATCAATTGCGCACGCTTTTTCCCGATTCAAAAGAAGCCGCAGCGCTTGCGGCGGGGCGCTTTGAGTAGGCCCCATGGACAAGCCGACTGACACTGGCTCAGCCGCCAGCAGCGCCATGCTCAACGTTCCCCCGGTTGGGTTACCGGGTGCTACGCTGGCAGCGGCGCGCGTGGCGCAGGGTTTGTCGATTGAAGATATTTCACGGCAATTGAAACTATCGGTAGCGCAGATCAAATCGATAGAAGCGGACGATCACAGCAAACTGCCTTCACCGGTGTTTGTGCGCGGCTTCATACGTAGCTATGCACGGATATTGAAGCTGGATGCCGCACAGTTGTTGCCGCCGAAGAATAACGAAGGCACCGCAGCGGCAAATCTGCCTTCACCGGGTGCAACATCATCGGTGGCAGCGACGCCTACGAGTGTGACGGCGGCGAATCCGCCGGAAATCCCCGCCGATGTACGCTTGATGCAGGGTGCAGGGCGTGAATCCGTCGAACCCAGCCCCTATCGACGCCTGCCTGCGCTGCTCGGCGGCATTGCGTGCGTGATCCTGGTGCTGGCTTATTATGAGTTTGTGATGAACGTGCCGCCACCTGCGCCACAGAGTCCTGCGGTTTCGGTGTTGGAGCCTGCGATAGTGTCCGCGACAGTGGTGCCGGAGTCGGCGGTCGTGGCAGTTATACCGGCTAAAATTGAGGCACCGATAGAACCTTTGACACTGAAGAAAAGCAACGCACCGATAAGCGACGCGGCGCGCGGATTGCACTTTGTGTTTACCGGCGAATCCTGGGTTGAAGTGCGCGACGGTGACGGTAAAGTGGTTTTTTCAAGAACCAATAACGCTGGCACAGAGCGGCACGTGCAGGGTGATCCGCCGTTCAGTGTGGTGGTTGGCGGCGCGTCTAAAGTGCAGTTGAATTTCAACGGTAAGGCGATTGATCTGGCAGCCTACTCCAGCGAGGATGTAGCGCGCCTGCGGTTAGAGTAATATTGATCGCAACTAATTGTTTTTAAAAGAGTTTTTATGAATTTTCTTCCTGAATACGGCCCCGCCCCGCGCCGCCACAGTCGTGCAGTGGCTGTCGGCCATGTCAGTATTGGCGGTGACGCACCAATACTGGTGCAGTCGATGACCAATACCGACACCGCTGATATCTCTGGCACGGTCACACAAGTCGCGGCACTGGCGCGGGCGGGTTCGGAGATTGTGCGCGTAACCGTGAACACTGCCGAAGCTGCCGCCGCTGTGCCGCATATCCGCGATCAACTGGACGCCATGGGTATTACAGTGCCGTTGGTGGGTGATTTCCATTTCAATGGTCATCGTTTGCTGACACAGCATCCGGCGTGTGCCGAAGCACTGGCGAAGCTGCGTATCAATCCCGGTAATGTCGGGCGCGGCTCGAAGCGCGATGAACAGTTTGCGACGATGATTGAATTCGCCTGTCGCTACGATAAACCGGTGCGCATCGGTGTGAACTGGGGCAGTCTTGACCCCGAGTTGATCGCGCGCATGATGGATGACAATGCGAAGCAGCCGCTGCCCGAAGCTGCCGCCGTGATTACGCGGCGCGCGTTGGTAGCATCGGCTATCGACAGCGCCGCACTTGCCGAAAAGCTTGGTCTAGCGCACAACAAAATCGTGCTGTCATGCAAAGTCAGCGGCGTGCAGGATTTGATTGCGGTGTATCGCGATCTTGCGGCGAAATGCGATTACGCATTGCATCTCGGTTTGACCGAAGCGGGCATGGGTTCCAAAGGTATTGTGGCGTCGACAGCGGCGATGGGTGTGCTGTTGCAAGAAGGCATCGGCGACACCATCCGAGTTTCGCTGACCCCTGAGCCAGGCGGCGATCGCACACGCGAAGTGATTGTGGCGCAAGAGATTTTGCAGACGATGGGCATGCGTTCATTCACCCCCATGGTGATTGCCTGCCCCGGTTGCGGGCGCACCACCAGCACGTTTTTTCAGGTGCTGGCTGATCGCATTCAAAGCTATCTGCGCGAGCAAATGCCGCATTGGCGCGGCAAACATCCCGGCGTTGAAAGCATGAACGTCGCGGTGATGGGTTGTGTGGTCAACGGCCCCGGTGAAAGCAAACACGCGAATGTCGGCATCAGTTTGCCCGGTTCCGGCGAAAACCCGGTGGCGCCGGTGTTTGTGGATGGCGTGAAAACGGTGACGTTGAAAGGCGACAAAATCGCTGAAGAGTTCCAAGGCATCGTTGAAAAATACGTGCAGGACAAATATCCGACAGCAAAAAAAATAATCAAAGAAATAGCATGAGCGATCAAATCCGCGCGGTCCGCGGCATGAACGATGTGCTGCCGGACGAGGCTTATCTGTGGCAATTTCTAGAAGACAACGTGCGCGATGTATTCCGGCAATACGGCTATCGCAACATCCGCACGCCGATTGTTGAGTACACCAGCCTGTTTGTGCGCGGCGTCGGCGAAGTCACCGATATCGTCGAAAAGGAAATGTATTCCTTTGAAGACGCGATGAACGGCGACAAGCTTAGCCTGCGCCCGGAAGGCACTGCGCCCACCGTGCGCGCAGCGTTGCAGCACAATCTTTTGTATAACGGCCCGCAACGGTTGTGGTACAGCGGCCCGCTGTTCCGCCACGAGCGTCCGCAGAAAGGGCGCTATCGTCAGTATCATACGTTTGGTGTGGAGGCGCTGGGTTTTCCAGGCCCGGATATCGATATCGAAATGCTGGTGCTGGCGCGCCGCTTGTGGCAACGCCTTGGTATCGACAACGTTGAATTGCAAATCAACACCATAGGCAGCAACGATGAGCGTCATGCGTTCCGCGGAAAGCTGGTTGAGTATTTCGAGCAGCACCGCGACGTGCTGGACGAAGATTCTCAACGCCGTTTGCTGACCAATCCGCTGCGCATACTCGACTCGAAAAATCCCGCGATGCAAAGTGTGATTGATGCTGCGCCCAAGTTGATGGATCACCTCGGCGACGCCTCACGCGCGAATTTTGATAGGGTGCTATCGGGATTGAAAACGGCCACTATTCCGTACGTGATCAATCCGCGTCTGGTGCGCGGCCTGGATTACTACAATCTCACAGTGTTTGAATGGGTTAGCGGCGCTCTGGGAGCGCAAAGTGCGGTGTGCTCCGGCGGACGTTATGATGGGCTGTTTGAGCAACTGGGTGGCAAGGCGACGCCGGGCTGCGGTTTCGGCATTGGCGTTGAACGCTTGTTGCTACTGCTGGCAGAAAAAGCTGCGACATTGCCGAAACTGGAACCCGATCTGTGGCTGGTGCATCAGGGCGAGGCCGCTGATATTGCTGCGCCACTTGTTGCGGAACAATTACGCGACGCGGGACTCAACGTCGTGTTGCATTGCGGTGGTGGTAGTTTCAAAGCACAAATGAAAAAAGCTGACGCCAGTGGCGCACGGTTCGCGGTTATCATCGGCGACAACGAAGCGGCAGCGGGGCAGCTTACGGTGAAAGCCCTGCGTCAAGCGCTGGAACAAAAAACGATGGTGTTGCAGGATGCCATCGCCATGTTAAAAAACGGAATATAATCAATGGCTTACGATTTAGAAGAGCAGGAACAGATTGCGGTCATCAAGGATTGGTGGCGCAAGTACGGCAATCTGGTGAGCACAGCGGTACTGGCGTTGGTGGTCGGCATTGCCGGCATACAGGCTTGGCGATATTACGGTACGCAGCAGTCATCGGCGGCAGCCATCCTCTACAGCCAGCTCGACGCTGCCGAGAAATCCAACGAAGCCAAAAAAGTACAGGACATCGCCGCTACGCTCGCCAGCAGTCACGCCGGAACCGCGTACGCGGGTATGGCCGCCTTACGCGCCGCGAAATCGTTTGTCACTGCCAATGATCTCGCCAGCGCCAAGCCACGTTTGCAGTGGGTGATCGACAACGCCAAAGACGATGAAATGCGTGATATTGCACGGCTGCGTTTGGCGGGGGTGCTGCTCGACGAAAAAAGTTTCGATGAAGCGCTAAAACTGCTGGATGCAAAACATGTTGCCGCGTTCGATGGCCTGTATGCCGATTTGCGTGGCGATATTCTGGGCGTGCAAAACAAGCGTGCCGAAGCGCGTGCGGCGTATCAAATTGCGCTGGAAAAATCCGATCCGCGCAGTTCGTATCGGCAGCTGGTGCAAGTCAAGCTGGATGCGCTGGGCGAGATAAAATCACTTGAAGTGAAATCGGCTGAGACCAAGGCTGCCGACGTCAAATCCACTGAGGCGAAAAAATGACGCGTGGGGCAATCGTTGCGTCGCTGCTGGGTTTGCTGAGTGTCATCAGCGGCTGCGACACGGTTAAGACCTCCTACAACAGTTGGTTTGGCTCGCCGACACCCGCCGTTAAGCCGGCGGAACTCACCACGTTTCGTTCGCTCGTCAATGTGCGCGTGGCATGGCAAGGCGTGGTTGGCCCGGCTGACAAAACCGTGTTGTTCCCAGTGGTTAATGGCAATACGGTATGGGCGGCGGCAGCCAACGGCCAAATCGCTGGCTTCAACGCGGGCAACGGTGCGAGCGTGGCGCGTTTTAGTGCAACTCAGCCGATTTCGGGTGGCGTAGCCGCCAGTGCAAACGCGATTGCGGTAGGTACGCCGCGCGGTGAGTTACTGGCGTTTGATCGATCTGGCAAGGCCTTGTGGAAAGTACAAGTGCCGGGCGAATTGCTGGCACCACCAGTAATCGAGGGTGATCTGGTGATTACGCGAGTGGGTGATGGTGCGATACACGCCTACGATTTGGCCAGTGGCAAACGGCGCTGGATATTTCAGCGTTCGGCGCCAGCGCTGTCGGTGCGCAGCAACGCGGGCATTGCGGTGAGCCGTGGCACGGTCTACGCGGGGTTTCCCGGAGGGCGCCTGGTCGCGATGACAGCCGTGGGTGGCAGCGTGTTATGGGATAGTGTGGTGGCGTTGCCCAAAGGCACCACTGAGCTTGAGCGCGTGGCGGATGTCACCAGTCCGCCCGTGGTGGATGACGGACGCGCCTGCGCCGCGGCCTATCAGGGCCGCACCGTTTGCTTTGATGCAGCGCGGGGTGCTGCGATTTGGGCGCGCGATATTTCCAGCTTCAGCGGGCTGGGTGCGGATTTTCGCAGTATTTACGTGACCGACGACAAAAACGCCGTCATCGCACTGGATAAATCCAGCGGCGGTAGTCTGTGGAAGCAAGACAAACTGGCGGGTCGTGCGTTGACGCGTCCGCTCGCATTCGGGCGCTATGTGATTGTCGGCGACTATCAGGGTTTTGTGCATTTGCTGTCGCGCGATGACGGTTCGTTTGTCGGGCGTATTGCCACCGATGGTAGCGCCATTGCGGCAGCGCCGGTGGCGCTGGATCTGGCGAGCTTTCTGGTGCAAACGCGCAACGGCGGCGTGTTCGCAATTAGAACTGAATAGCCTTGAAACCCATCATTGTAATTGTTGGCCGACCCAACGTCGGCAAGTCAACGCTATTTAATCGCCTGACGCGCACGCGCGATGCCATCGTTGCCGACGTACCGGGTCTCACGCGTGACCGGCATTACGGCGAAGGCCGCGTCGGACTCAAGCCCTACTTGGTGGTGGATACTGGCGGTTTGGAACCGACCGATGCCGAGGGCGTGTATCGCGAAATGGCGCGTCAGACGCGGCAGGCGGTGGATGAAGCCGACAGCGTGTTGTTCGTGGTGGATGGACGCAACGGTGTCGCGCCGCAGGATATTTCCATTGCCAGCGAGCTGCGTAAAAGCGGACGCCGTATCTGGCTGGTGGTGAATAAATCGGAAGGCCGTGCGCATGGTGCGGCAACGGCCGAGTTTCATGAACTGGGTTTGGGCGATCCGCTGCCGATTTCTGCGGCACATGGCGAAAATGTTTCTGACTTGATGGACATCGTGCTTGCAGATTATCCGCACGCAGCTAAAGACGACGCGGATGATGAGAAAGTGCCGCGCATCGCCATCGTTGGCCGCCCCAACGTCGGAAAATCCACACTGGTCAATGCGATTCTCGGTGAACAACGCGTGGTGGTTTTTGATGAGCCCGGCACCACGCGTGATTCGGTCTACATTGATTTCGAGCGCGAAGGAAAACGCTATACACTGATCGACACGGCGGGTGTGCGGCGCAAGGGGCGCGTCGTCGAGGCCATAGAAAAATTCAGTGTAATCAAGACGTTACAATCGATATCGGATGCCAACGTAGCGGTGTTGGTGCTTGACGCGCAACAGGAAATTTCCGATCAGGATGCGCACATCGCGGGTTTTATTCTCGAAGCCGGTCGTGCGCTGGTGGTGGTCGTCAACAAGTGGGATGGCCTGCCGGAATATCAGCGCGAGCAAATCAAAATACATTTATTGCGCAAGCTGGATTTCCTGAGCTTCGCCAAGCTGCATTTTATTTCCGCGCTGAAAGGGCAGGGCGTGGGTAGCGTGCTGAAATCCGTGGATGGCGCGTTTGAAGCGGCGATGGCCAAGCTATCGACGCCGCGTCTATCGCGCGCGCTGATCGCTGCCATAGCCAAACAGCAGCCCCCGCGCGTGGGCGCCAATCGCCCGAAGATGCGCTACGCCCATCAGGGCGGTTCCAATCCGCCACGTATTGTTATTCACGGCAGCGCGCTGGAAAAAGTGCCCGACAGCTACCGACGTTTTCTGGAACACTTCTTTCGCGATATTTTTAAACTGCAAGGGACACCGCTCAAGGTGGAGTTCAAATCCGCAGCCAATCCGTTTGAGCGCAAACGGCGCCCCAATGCCAATTGGGCGAGTGGCGGGTTTAACGATAGGGCGGGTAAAGCTTAGCGTCAGCGTTACAACTCCCAAATAAAAAGGGCGACCCAGTTTTCTGGGTCGCCCTTTTGTATGGTTAGTTTGCGATCAGTCGCGATCACCACCAACGATGCCCAGTATTTGCAGCAGGCTGGTGAAGATATTGTAGATCGACACATACAAGGTGAGCGTGGCCGAAATGTAGTTGGTTTCGCCGCCGCGCACGATGTCGTTGATCTGCCACAGAATGATGGCCGACGACAAAATAATGAATACACCGCTTAGTGCGAGCGTCAGTGCCGGTACCTGCAGGAAAATGTTGGCCACCACCGCGAGCATGGCAACAATGACGCCGACCATGATGAATTTATTCAGAAAGCTGAAATCGCGCTTGGCGTTTGCAGCGATGCCAGACAGAATGAAAAACACACCCGCCGTGCCGCCCGCAGCCATCATCACCAGTTGCCCGCCGTTACGCAATCCCATCGTCTTTTGCAACAGCGGCCCCATCAGCAGGCCCATGAAAAAGGTGAAGCCGAGCAGTAGATACAGGCCAAGGCTGGAGTTCTTGTTTTTCTCAATCATGTAAATCCAGCCATAGAAAATGGCGATGACCGCAATGGACGCTATGATCGGGCCAACGCCACGCATCAGCCCCGCAATGTTAAATACACTGGTGCCTAGCCCTGCGCCAACGATGGTTGGTATTAACGATACCGCCAGCAACAAATAAGTGCTGCGCAGCACGCTGTTTTGCTGGCTGATGGCTCCTGTGTTACCGGTAAATACAGGTTGATGATTTTGCGTTTCAGGTTGCATGATGTTCCTCGTTCGTTGTTATGTAGTTCTACAAAACCCATGTAATCCGTTCACCCATAAGACTACCTAAACGCCACAAAAGTTGCAAATTACTTTACGTTCGCATTTCAGGGGAGTGTAACGCAAGCAATTGATAATACATGGTATTATCAAAGCTGATCATCTGTAAAGCAGGCCGCGTGGTTGAATACAGCGGTATTGATGTTCACTCGGGTTGGGAATAGGAAGTGTGGCAGAGTGGTCGATTGCACCGGTCTTGAAAACCGGCAACCCGCAAGGGTTCGTGAGTTCGAATCTCACCGCTTCCGCCAGGAACACAAGTAGCGAATCAAGCGCTTGTGATTTCTCGGGGATAAAAATCAAAGCGGATATCTTCCGTCATCGCCGACAGGCAGCGTAACCCACGGCGCGCTGCAGCGAGCGCTTCAATGTCCGTGTGTGTAAAGTAATGTTTTATTTTTTCGCCTACGATCGTCTGGCTAAGCAATCCAGCAAGGGCCGAATGCTGGAAAGCGTCTCAATCTCCTGCAGCATTCGTGCCGATTGTTTGGCCGCTTCTATGCCCAGCACCTCGCTGGCATTGGTGATGTATTTGTCCACTACCTGTGATGGCGGTACGGGCCGTTTGGCGTCGCCCAGCGGAATCTCGATGGGTTGATGGATGGTTTTGCCATTGGCTACGATGACCAGCACGCCTAGTGGCCCGTGTTGAGACGAAGCGGGGTCTTCCAGCGTTTTGAACTTGCCCAAGTGCGATTGCAGTTCAGAACGTTTGAACGCGGTGTCGGAAAAAGTTTTCTTGACGACGAAGCCGTCGAGAATGGCGGAGGCCACGGGATATTCATAGCCAAACTTGCCAGAAAACTCACCGGCGGGCCGTACGCGGAAGTAGGGTTGCAGGTGCGGAACACGGACTTCGACGGACGTCAGGTCTTGCAAGCGCAACCCGGTCTGCTCGCGGAAGCGCAACGCGGCGTCGATGGCGCCCTGTGCGATGTAGCCGCACGGATATTTCTTCAGCCGCCAGGTGTCGGCGATATGCCATTGCGGCAAACCAGCGGTGGCCTTATTGATGTCAACGCCTTCCATATTGCCTGCGGCGACTACGCTGTAGATGTAGCCGAGCGGCGCATCCAGCGCGTTCACATTTGATTCGAAGCCGCTGGCGGCCAGTTCAACCGCCATCACGCCCGCCTGTGATGCAATGCCGCCGTGCAGCGGTTTGGTATGCGTGCCGAAATTGCCGGTAATGCCGCCAGCCTGCGAGGCGGCGATGCCCCAGGCATGGCGTTGCTGCTCGGCACTGAGGCCAAAGAGCCTGCCCGACACCGTAGCCGACGTCAGCGAGCCGAACATGGCCGTGCTGTGCAGGCCATGAAATTGATCAGCACGCCGCGGCACGATGCGCGACAGGGCTTCTCCCACCTCGTAACCGGCGATATAGGCTTCCAGCGCTTCGCGCCCGCTACGGTTCTGCGTTTCACCGGTGGCGAGCATGGCGGGGACCAGCACCACGCTGGGGTGGCCAAAGCTGGAGCAGTCGTCAAAATCCAGCGTGTGGCCAAGCGTGCCATTGACCAGGGCAGCCAGCCAGGTGGACGTCTTTCTGGGCGTGCCCAGCACGGTGGCTTCGCTGGCGGTGCAGCGGTCCACCATGGCCTGCACTTTGACGCCGGGGTCTTCTCCCACGCCAGCCAGCGCGACGCCGATCTGATCCATGATCGCCAGTTTTGCCACAGCGATATCCCGTTGCGGCACATTGTTCAAACTGATCTGCTTGACGTAGTCTGCCAGTGTTTGCCCGAATTCCATGTTGTCTCCCTTGCAGTGATTGAATGTGATGTTCTCGAAGGTTGTAAAGTTATGGCGCCCGGCCACCCAGCGCTTTGAATATTTTGCTCCAGCGTTCAGATTCCACTTTCACGTGGTTCGCGAAATCGTCCGGACTTTTGTCAAGAATGGCAGTGCCGCCCTGACTCGCCAGTTGTTCTGTCACATCCGTGCGCCGCAGTATTTTTGCAATTTCGCCACGCAACTTTGCGATGATGTCTTCAGGCGAACCCGCTGGTGTCATGAGTCCGAACCATGTAGACGTCTCAAAATTCGCATAACCGGATTCGGCTACGGTCGGGACTTGCGGCGTGATCGGTGACCGCTGCGCGCTGCTGACGGCCAGCGCGCGCAATCGGTTGTTGCTGACGTGAGGCGTAGCCGAGAGCATATTGCAAAAGAACATGGTGACATGACCACCCAGCAGGTCAGTCAGTGCCGGTGCGCTGCCTTTGTACGGCACGTGCGTCATGCTGATATTCGCCGCGCGCATGAAGAGTTCCGTGGTGAGATGCGGGCTGGTCCAGTTGCCGGTGGATGCGAAATTGATGGCTCCCGGTTTTGCCCTTGCAAGGGTAACCAGGTCTGCCAGCGTTTTTACCGGCATCGAAGGGTGCACGACCAGAATGAAAGGCACCGAGGCAATACGTGATATGGGTGCGAAATCGCGTGTACTAAAGGTTACTTTACTGGTCAGCGGCGCGGTGATCATGCTGGAGCCGCCCATGTGCAGGTTGTAGCCGTCGGCGGGCGCACGTGCGGCTAGTTCGGTGCCGATTATGCCGCCGGCCCCGCTGCGATTGTCCACCACAAATGATTGCCCCAGCCCCTCGCTCAGTCGCGGCGTCACGATACGGGTGACGATATCGACGCCCGCGCCCGGTGGAAACGGTACGATGACGCGGACAGGTTTGACGGGGTAGGGTTGCGCGGCAGGTTGTGGCCATGCGGTTGATGGCAGTAGCACGGCGCAAATGCCGGTTATGATGCGCATATTGTTACTACGTCTGCGAGTACGATGCATGAAGGCTCACTTGACTGTGGAATCTAGCGCTCTGTCATAGCGCTGCCGAGAACATGCCTCGAAGCATAACGGGATTGAACAAAACTTTCATGCGATTGACGCATAGACGAACGGAGGATAGATTGCGGTGTAATTAGTCGCGTTAAAAGTGTTCTTTAAAACAGGAGACAGATTATGGCTGAGACACCAACCTTTGGACGTTATGCCGAAATTCCGTATGATCAGATGACGCCGGAGCAGCAGGAAGGCTATCGCTCGCTGATCGAGTCGCGCGGCCGTCTGCCTGGCCCCAACAAAATTTATGTCCACAACCCGAAACTGGCAAAGGTCATGGGGCCACTGGGGGCGCACTTTCGCACTGGCTACTCGCTGAGCGATCGCGAGCGCGAAATCGCCGTCTGTATCATCAACAGTCATTTTCGCTCAGGCTATCCGACTGGCGCGCACGAACGTGCCGCCAAGGCGGCCGGGCTGCCTGCCGACAAAGTCGAGGCGATCCTCTCCGGGTTGACAACTTCGTTTACGGACAAACGCGAGCAGGTGATCTACGAAATGGCCACGTGCCTCGCCAATTCACGCTGGGTGTCGAACGGGCTGTATGAGCGCGCGGTGGAAGCCCTGGGTCATGTGGGCATCACAGACGTGATCACGTTGATGGGCTTTTATTCCAGTGTGGCGATGACTCTGGCTTTCTATGATGTGCCGCCGGGTTCAACCGGCATGGCGCGCTGAGTCAGCGAAAACCATTGGGTTGAATAAGATGTCGAGATATCGTCTGATGGCGGCAGTGTTCATCTCGTTGGCAATGACACCCGGCGTGAGCGTACTGGCGCAGGAATATCCGATTAAACCAGTGCGCATCTACGCCAATCAACCCGGTGGCTCATTTGACTTTCTGGCACGGATATTCGCGCAAGGAACTACCGGATTTCTGGGGCAGCCATTGATTGTTGATAATCGTCCCGGCAACATTATTCCGGCGGAAATCGTGGCCAAGGCTCTGCCGGATGGTTATTCATTGTTGTCGCACGGCGTGGCCTTGGCAACCGGCGCGCTGGTGCAAAAAATGCCTTACGACCCACTCACGGATTTCGCAGCCGTAGCATGGACCGCCAGTGCGCCGTTGGTCGTCACTGTGCATCCGTCAGTACCGGTGAAATCCATCCGGGATTTGATCGCGCTGGCGAAGGCACGGCCCGGCGCACTGAACTATGCATCTACCGCCACTGGCAGCACGCCGCACCTGGCAGCGGAATTGTTCAAGCACATGACGGGCACCAAGATCACGCACATACCCTACAAAGGCGCCGGCGCGGCGATGGTCGACATCATCAGCGGACAGGTGCAATTGATATTTGCGGTGCCCAATGCGGTGGTGGAGCATGTCAAGACGGGGCGGCTTCGCGCGCTTGCGGTCAGCAGTGCCGAACCTTCAGTATTGTTTCCGAGCCTGCCAACCGTGGCAGCGACGGGCGTGCCGGGATATGAATCTGTGGGGATCTACGGTATTTTTACCACGGCCAAAACGCCAGATACGATAGTCCGAAGACTGAATCGTGAAATCGTTCGCATCCTTAACACGGACGACGCCAAAAAGCGCATGCTGGGTTCAGCTATGGAGCCAGTGGGCGGCACACCCGAACAGTTCGATGCCAAATTCCGCAGCGAATCTGCGCGTATGGACAAGGTGATCAAGGCTTCCGGCATGCGTATTGAGTAGCACGCACGGCTCATCTCAGTCGGCGCGGGCGCCCGACAATTTGACCACTTTCGCCCACTTGTCGATTTCCGTTTTTACGTAGCGCGCAAAGTATGCCGCATTGCCTGCTGCGGGTTCAAAGCCCTGTTCGCGCATACGACGTTGTGTATCAGCGGTATCGAGCATCGCCGTGATTTCAGCATTCAGTTTGTTGACGCGGTCTGTTGGCGTTCTGGCGGGCGCCAGGATGCCCCACCAGCCAGCAGCGTCGTAGCCGGGCACACCCGCTTCATCAATGGTCGGCACATCAGGCGCTGCCTGCGAACGCTTGAGCCCTGTAACAGCGATCGATCGTATTTTTCCGCTCTTCGTATGCGGTTGGGTGGCAGACACGCTGCCGAAATAAAGCTGAACCTGGCCGCCGATTAGCTCTGTCAGTGCCGCAGCGCCGCCCTTGTAAGGCACATGCGTTATATCGATAGCTGCCATACTTTTCAGTAGCTCGCCCATCAGATGCGTAGCGTTACCGATGCCTACGGAGGCGTAATTCAACTGACCCGGCTTACTCTTTGCCAGCGCGATCAGTTCCTTGATGGTGCGCGCCGAAACGGATGGATTGGACACCAGCATGTAAGGTGCTGTTGCCAGTAAAGCGACGTGCGCGAAATCGGTGAGCGCATCATAAGGCGGCTTGGCGTAAAGACTCACGTTGATCGCATGCGTTGCTGGGACGAGCACGATGGTGTAGCCGTCCGCTGCCGCCTTCGTAGCCATTGCCGTGCCGGTCATGCCGCCTGCACCGGGCCGGTTGTCGATAATGACAGGCTGTCCCCAAGCGCTGGTCAGCCGCGGGCCGACCATGCGGGCGAGGATGTCGTTCGCGCCGCCCGGCGGGAATGGCACGATCAGGCGGATGGGTCTTACCGGATAATTCGAGAGGCTAGTCACGGTTTGTGCGAAACTATTCATAACGCCTAGAGGCGAAATATAAATAAATAAAATCAATGGGTTATGTAACATGATCAAGTCCGCTACGACAGGTGTCTATGCTGGAGTCCAGCCATACAAAGCTGACGCGCCGGCGGTCGTGCAGTGCCGTTTCGGGCATCAGTCCGTCGCGATGCGCGCATCACGAATCAGTTTAGCCCAGCGGTCTACTTCCCTCCGGATAAATGCGGTGAACGCTTCCGGCGTATTGCCCACGGACTCGAAATCATTGACGGCTAGACGTTCTTTGACATCTGGAAGCAGCAGTATGCGCGTCAGTTCACCATGAAGTTTTGTGATGATCGCTCTCGGCGTTCCGGCAGGGGCAAGCATGCCGGCCCATGTGGTGGCTTCAAATCCGGGCACGCCAGCTTCGGAGACAGTGGGCAACTCGGGCAGTGATGGGGCGCGCTTTTCGCCGGTGCTGGCCAGCGCCCGAAGCCGGCCGGCCTTGATGTGAGGCAGGGTGGCGGATACCGAGTAAAAAGCCAGTCCAGCTTCGCCCGCGAGAAAGCCGATCAACGCAGAGCCTGTGCCCTTGTACGGCACGTGAACGATGTTGATGCCGGTCATGCTTTTGAACATTTCTGATTGCAGATGCGCCGTGGAGCCGGTGCCACCGGACGCGAAGTTGATTTGTCCCGGCCGGGCTTTGGCAAGGGCTATAAACTCCTTGACTGATTTTGCAGGTACCGAAGGGTGCAGAAGCATCAGGTGGGAGTAGGCGATCAAATTGGTTACGGGGGCAAAGTCTTTGACGATATCGTAAGGCAGCTTTTTATGCATACTGGGCAGCACCGTGTGGCTGGCGGTGCCTATCATCAGCGTGTAGCCATCCGGCGGCGCCTTTGCGGCGAGGTCTGCGCCGATGACGCCGCCTGCACCAGGCCGGTTGTCGGTGACCACTTGCTGCCCCCATGCGTCCGAGAGTTTCTGGCCGAATAACCGTGCTGCGATATCGGTTCCGCCACCTGCGGCGAGCGGGACGAGGAAACGTATCGGACGGATTGGATAGCCATGCTGTGGTTGAGCGGCGGCGAATGCGGCAATGAACATGCTGGCAAGTATTGCGCCAATGGCGATAGCGATGTTAGCGATGTGCCTGCAAGCCACGTAAAAAGAAGCGCGGGGCAATACTTCCAGTAAGCAGGCAACTTTACGTGCTTCACGCACAGTAGTAGTCATCGCTGACACCCCCATTCCACATAGTCCATAACGTCCGGGCCGACTTCGACCCAGCGTTTAGTGTCACATGCTAACGTGAAACCGCCGATTTGTACGGCGGTACACGCATTGTGGAAAGCGCAGGCATGCCGGTGCACCAATCTGCGTGCTACGTAGTATGCTTTGCGGGTTTCAAGCGATTCTACGGAGTGCGCCATGCGCCGCGCGTCTATTGTAAAACATCCAGCGGTTGGTTTTATCGGTTTGGGTCTGATGGGCGGGCCTATGGCACGGCACCTTGCGCGTCAGGGCGTGCCGCTGCTGGTTTACGACATCAATCCGCGCGCTGTGCAGGCCGTTGTAGCCTGCGGCGCGCGTGCCGCAGTTTCGCCCAAGGCCATCGCTTCGGAAGCGAGTCTGGTTTTTACCTGCCTCGCTTCACTCGATGCGATCAAGGCCGTCGCATTGGGAAAAAATGGCTTGTGTGAAGGCCGCAAGATCAAAATCCAAGTCGATCTCTCATCCACCGGTTCGGCCTTTGCGCGCGAAATGGCGGCAGCATTGAAGCCGTATGGCATTACCCTTTTGGATTCGCCCATCACGGGCGGTGGCGTCAAGAATGCCGCTGAACATGGCCAACTTACCATCATGACATCGGGGCCGCGCGCCGCGTATCGACTTGCCGAGCCGGTGTTAAAAAAGCTGGGCAATGTCGTGGTGTATATCGGCACCAAGGTAGGGCAGGCGCAAACCATGAAATTACTCAACAATATGTTTGGCGCAACCGCGCACGCCGCGTCATGCGAAGCGTTCATATTGGGGGTGAAGGCTGGGCTGGAACCCGACCTCATGCTCGAGGTCATTAATGCGGGTGAGGCGAGCAGTAGCACCACCCGGAATCGCTTTCCCCGTGCCATACTGCCGCGCACTTTTGACTTTGGCGCGCGCATGGCCATCTCGGCCAAAGATACGACGTTGTGTCTGGAGGAAGCGGACAACCTGGGTGTACCGACGTGGATTTTGCAGTCAGTGCGCCAGGCATGGGCTTATGCGATATCGCAGGGCGGAACGGACAAAGACAGTAGTGCGCTGATTACCTATTTCGAACCATGGGCCGGCGTGGAAGTGCGTGGCAAGGCCGCGCCGAAACGGCGCCAACGATGAAGCGCGGCGCACTTGTGTTGTTGTGTGATGAGCGTCTCTACGCAGCACTGTCGGCGCGTTTACAAGCGCACCATTGCGCTTGCACGATGCTACGCGTGCGCGCCAGCGCTGAACCCAGCACGGTAGTCGCTGACTGGCTATGCACGCGTGCAGGGAAACAGGCCCGCATTGTCGTCAACCTGTGCAGTATTTCGTCGGACATTTCAGTGGCGCTCAATACGGATTTGAAGCGGCGCAATGTGGCCTACCTGGATGCGCCGCTTACAGGCAACTTGCAGGATGGCAAACAAGGGAAGCTGACAGTTATTGTGTCTGGGGCGGCGGCGGCTTTTGCGTTGGCAAAGCCCGCGCTGGAAGTGATCGGCAAACGCGTGTTCTACATGGGCAAGAAGCCTGGTGCCGCGCAGGTGATGCAGCAGATCAACAGTTCACTGGCATCGACTCTGCTGGCCGTCGCCTGCGAGATCTACGTTACGGGTATCAAGGCGGGGTTGACGGCCAAAGCCATGGCACAAATTTTCAGCAATGGCAGCGGCCGTAACGAAGCGAGCGCTGAAATTGTGCCACAGCAGGTGGTAACGCGCCGCTTCAATCACGGCAAGCGTATCGCAGACGCGTACAAGGAACTGACTTTGATGAATCAGGAGGCGGATCGCCGAGGCGTTACGATGTGGGTCGGGGGGAAAACCAGGCAGTTGTATGGGCTTGCTGCGCAATTGGGCAAGCCACAAGACGACATAACGCGCTTGGTTACACACTACGAGAAATGGGCAAAGGTTAAAGTGCAGGCTGCGGTTCAAGTGTCGCGCAACAAAAGAGCGATTGATTCATAAATAATTGTTTTTAAAAGGATAAATAGCATGAGCAGATTACCGGGGAAAGTGGCATTTATTACGGGGGCAGGCGCAGGTATCGCCAAGGCAACCGCAATGGTGTTTGCACGCGAGGGCGCGAAAGTTGCGTTGGCTGAGATCAACGCCGAGCTGGGCCGTGCCACGGAAAAGCAGATACGCGACGCGGGCGGCGACGCCATTTACTATGAAACTGATGTTACACAGGATGAATCTGTCAAACGCGCCATCGATGCCACGGCAGCGCGCTACGGTCGGCTGGATATTCTAATGAATTGTGCGGGCGGATCATTAGTGGAAGATGTGCCTGTGCACAAAATGGATCTGGGCGTGTTTGAACGTACCATTGCTCTCAATCTGCGTCATCCGTTTTTGTGCTGCCGCCATGGTATTCCGCATATGATCGCGAGTGGCGGCGGCTCGATTATCAATTTCAGTACCTGGTTGGCGTTGATTGGTCAGGAGAAGCCGGTGTATGCCGCAGCAAAGGGCGGCATCGTTTCGTTTACGCGCACGCTCGCTAGCGAGTACATGAAAGACGGCATTCGCGCCAATGCCATCGCGCCTGCCACGGTGCGTACCGAACGCTCTATCGCGCGCTGGGAGAACAAGGACTCCAAGGCCGCCAAGCCTTCGCCAGAAACGCAGGCGCGCAATGCGGCGAATCGCAAGCTGTATCCGTTTTCGGTAGCAGAGTCAGAGGATATTGCTGCGGTAGCACTGTTTCTGGCGTCGAATGAATCACGCAGTATCACTGGCGCGCTGATTCCGGCTGACGGTGGTCGTTCGTCCTGTGTCAGAATGGTGATGCCATGAACCCGCTGTTGTGGTTAAGTAACTAATTGTTTTGTAACTGTTCAGCGTAATGGACTTGTACATTGAATTATAGCGGTGTAGTCTCTGATGCATGCAAGAACTGCCGGATTTATCGAAGCTAAGCCACGAGCAAAAAGACGCTCTGATTTTGTTTTTGTTTCCCTTGATCGAAAAGGTTCAAC
>CANKUB010000039.1 GCA_947486575.1 Betaproteobacteria bacterium
CCAACCACTTCAACGGTTACACGGCGATTCGGGCCCAAGCATTCGATCAACTGCTTACGTGCCATTTTGTTGTCGCAGAACTTGGTCACGGGGATCGGCTGTTTCGGGCCTTTGCCTTCCCAGAAAATCAGTTTCGGATCAACTTGCTCGGCGCTAACCAGATGGTCTTTGGCGACTACAGCACGCTTCTCGGAGAGTTTCATGTTGTAGGGGATGCTGCCCAGACGGTCTGTGTGGCCAGTTACAACCACAGCACCGAAGGTGGTGGCGGAGCGTCCTTTGTTCGCTTTGCGCAGATCTGCCAAGAACTCTTTCAATTCCTTCTTGTTGTCGTCTGTAAGCACGGCTTGATCAAACGGCATGTTTTGCAGTTCGATCTTCTCGGTGATGTTCAGAGGATCAGGTTTCTTCGGCTTAGCAGCGGGCTTCGCTTCCGGTTTTGCCTCAGGCTTTGCAGCGGGCTTCGGTGGCGGTGCTACTGGAGCAGCAACTGGCTTAGGAGTTGGCGCCACTGCATCGCCGCAGCCGACGAGGCCACGTGCAGGCGTCCAGTCACTGGTACGCACGCAAGTGCCGTAACCGGTTGCCATTACTGCCTGGCCATTGCTATCAAACAAATAACCAGCACGGTCTACATACTGACTACCACCCATGCCGGAACAGCCGGCTACTGTTGCTAACGCGACACCCGCCAAACTAACTTTAAATACGGAACTCATGATTTTTGATCCTCCTGTTTTACGCTGAGAAATTAGGGTGCCGCACCACACAAATCACACCAGTAGCCTTGAAAATTGTCTTCTACTACATCCCCAAATAACACTTGAGCTACCGGTATCACTACAAAAATATCACACCCGTGATGGTATAGCAAACCGTGAGTCGAATGGTATCACGGATTTAGATGAAAAAACAAAGCTATTTGTTGCCAAAAAGAAACGCCGCACCTTGCGGTGTGGCATTTTCGTTGAATGGCTAAAAATTACCACTAATACTGTGCCACTTAGCTTGTATTTTTTCGCGACGCTTATTTTTCCGCACTGGCCTTGCTTTTCGCGCTAGGCGCACGCTTGGCTGCGGCCTTGGACTTGGTGGCCCTGGCAGGTGCTGATGCGGTTGCTGGCTTGGCTGCCGGTATTGCCAGTGCCTGCCCGCTGCTGGCTTCGATATCCACACGGCGATCCGGTTGCAGGCAGGCGCGTATGGCGGCGCGTGTCATTTTGGGGCCTTTGCAATCGGTGGCTTTGGTTACCGGTTGCGTTTTGCCTTTGCCTATGGCAGTGATGCGGGCGACGTCGAGGCCTTTGCCTGCGAGGTATTTCTTAACCGTTTCAGCACGGCGCTCAGACAGGCGCTGGTTGTAGCGCACGCTGCCGATACGATCGGTGTGGCCGGTGGCGATAATGTCGTCGTGTTGTTTGCCACGCAGAGCGTCAGCAAGCTCGTCGAGCTTTTTCATGCCTTCGGGTTTGAGTGACGCTTTGTCGAAATCAAACAGCGCGTCAGCCGAGATGGTGAATTTCTGCGCGACGGGCGGTGGGGGCGGCGGCGTTACGACTTTGGGTGCGGGAGCCTCGACTTTGGGCGGCGGCGCAACGGGTGGTTTGACTGCGGGTTTCGGCACAAGATCGGGATCGCATTCGACAATGGCGCGCGCCGGTGTCCAGTCGCCCATGCGTACGCAGACGTCGTAGCCCAGTGAGCGCACCACCGCGTTGTTGCCGGCGGTATCGAGCAGATAGCCCTGGTTACGGAAGTTACTGGTTGTCGGCGACGGCGAGTTCGAGCATCCGGCGATGGCGGCAACCGTCGCGCATGCTATAAGTGTTTGTTTTAACGTAATTTTTTAAACTCCCGTCGAATAAAATTTGGGTGCGCCGCGCTGGTTGCGCTGGTTGTTGTGGCTGATTTTTGCTGACGCGCCTATTGCCGCTCAATTCGGAATTGAGCGTGTATTCAAAAGTATAACATAGCGAAATTCAGCGGCCAGTGTAATGTGTTGTATCAGCATTTTGCCGCGCCCACTGTGATGGCGCAGGGCCTTTTAGCCGCATTGCATCAATCGCGTGAATTGCGGCGCGCTGGCATGCCGTCGCATGCTAAAATCTTGCGATTTAGTCGCCCGCGTAGTGGTGTTCATGGGCCGTTCATGGCCTGCGCGTTGCGCAATTTTAGAATAAAGCCCCCTAAATGGATCAATTCGCCAAAGAAACTATCCCGGTAAGCCTCGAAGATGAAATGCGCAGTTCGTACCTCGAATACGCCATGAGCGTGATCGTCGGACGTGCGCTGCCTGATGTGCGCGATGGCTTGAAACCGGTGCATCGGCGCATTCTTTTTGCGATGCACGAATCGAATACCACGTGGAATCGTTCGTATGTGAAATGCGCGCGTGTAGTGGGTGATGTGCTGGGTAAATATCACCCGCATGGCGACTCGGCCACCTACGAAGCGCTGGTGCGCATGGCGCAGGATTTCTCGATGCGCTACCCGCTGATTGACGGGCAGGGTAACTTCGGCTCGGTGGATGGCGATTCAGCAGCGGCGTATCGTTATACCGAGTGTCGGCTGGAGCGTATTGCCTCGGAGTTGCTGGCGGATATCGACATGGAAACCGTCGATTTCGGCGACAACTATGACGGTAAGGAACGCGAACCCAAAACGTTGCCCGCGCGCGTGCCGAATCTGCTGGTGAATGGCTCATCGGGCATTGCGGTGGGCATGGCCACCAACATTCCACCGCACAATCTGAGTGATGTGATTGATGCTTGTCAGTTGCTGCTGAAAGAGCCGGATACTGACATCGAAGCGCTGATCGATATTGTCAAAGCACCGGATTTCCCCACGCACGGCATCATCTACGGCATAGAGGGTGTAAAAGAAGGTTATCGCACCGGGCGTGGCCGCGTGATTATGCGCGCGCGCACGCACTTCGAAGAAACCGAAAAAGGCGGTCGCGTCGCCCTTATTATCGACGAGCTGCCGTATCAGGTGAATAAGGCCAACCTGCTGATGAAAATCGGCGAACTGGTGCGCGAGAAACGTATTGAAGGTATTTCCGATATCCGTGATGAATCGGATAAATCGGGTATGCGCGCGGTGATCGAATTAAAGCGCGGCGAAGTGCCGGAGATCGTCCTGAACAATCTGTATAAAGAAACACAGATGCAGGATAGCTTTGGCATGAACATGGTGGCGCTGCTGGATGGTCAACCCAAGTTATTGAATTTACGGCAGATTCTGGACGCCTTTCTGCGGCATCGGCGTGAGGTTGTTACGCGCCGTACGGTGTTTGAGTTGCGCAAGGCGCGTGAACGCGGGCACATTCTGGAAGGCCTGGCGGTAGCGTTGTCGAATGTCGATGACGTGATCGCGCTGATTAAAGCCGCGCCCACGCCAGCGGATGCGAAAGTGGAGTTGATGAATCGCTTCTGGCGCTCGAAGCTGGTTGAAGAATTGCTGGCGCGTACCGATGGCACGGATGGTGCGTTGTCGCGCCCCGAAGGTATTTCGCCGGAATTTGGTTTGCACAAACAAGGCTACAAACTGTCTGATGTGCAGGCGCAGCGCATTCTTGAAATGCGTCTGCAAAACCTGACGGCGCTTGAAACCGACAAGATCACTGCCGAGTATAAAGAGACGATGGACAATATCGTCGATCTGCTCGACATACTGGCGAAGCCCGCGCGCGTGACCAAGATTATTGCGTCAGAACTCGCCGAAATCAAAAAACAGTACGGCGGCGAGCGCTTCAGCGAGATCGTAGTTACCACGCAAAATATCTCTAACGAAGATTTGATTGCGCGTGAAGATGTGGTGGTGACGTTGTCGCACAGCGGCTACATGAAATCGCAGCCGGTGGCTGACTACCGGGCGCAAAAGCGCGGCGGGCGTGGTAAGCAGGCAACGACTACCAAGGAAGAAGATTTTATCGACAAGTTGTTCATTGCGAATACCCACGATTTCATTCTGTGCTTCTCCAATCGCGGACGTGTTTACTGGCTGAAAGTGTACGAGGTGCCGCAGGGCACACGTGGCGCGCGCGGCAAGCCGATTATCAATCTGGTGCCGTTGATGGAGCACGAAAAAATCACCGCGGTGCTGTCGGTGAAAGAATTCGACGACAACCATTTTGTGTTCATGGCGACGTCGAATGGCACGGTGAAAAAAACCGCGCTGTCGGCGTTCTCACGCCCGATGAACAAAGGCATTATCGCGGTCACCCTCGACGACGGCGACTTTTTGATTGGTGTCGCGCTCACCGATGGCAAGCAGGACATCATGCTGTTCTCGGATGCCGGCAAGGCCATGCGGTTCCAGGAATCCGAAGTGCGCGCGATGGGCCGCAATGCGGCGGGTGTGCGTGGCATGAAGCTGCAAAAAAATCAGAAAGTGATATCGTTGCTGGCCGTTGGCGAAGAAAAGCTCTCGGTGCTGACTGCTACAGAGAACGGCTATGGCAAACGCACGCCGATGAGCGAGTACACGCGTCATGGTCGTGGCACGCAAGGCATGATCGCCATTCAGTGCAGCGATCGCAACGGCAAGTTGCTGGCGGCACAATTGGTGAGCAAAGAAGACGAAATCATGCTGATTACCACCGGCGGCGTGCTGATCCGCACGCGTGTGTCAGAAGTGCGCGAGCAGGGCCGTACCACGCAGGGCGTGCGTCTGATTAATCTGGATGACAACGAAAAACTCGCCGGGCTGGAGAAAATTGTCGAACCCGATGACGATGATGATCAAGAAAAATTGTTTTAAAACAAAAACTTAGGCAATTACTACTATGGCAAGAGTATTCAATTTCAGCGCAGGTCCGGCAGTGTTGCCGGAAGCGGTGCTGGCGCAAGCCGCCGAAGAAATGCTGGATTACGGCGGCACCGGCACATCGGTGATGGAAATGAGTCACCGCAGCAAGGCGTTTATCGATATTCACGCACGCGCGGAAGCCGATTTGCGTGAGTTGCTGGTGATCCCCAAGAACTACAAAGTGCTGTTCATGCAGGGCGGTGCGGCGGGGCAATTCGGCATTATTCCGATGAATATCCTCGGCGATAAAACCAGCGCGGATTACGTCAACACCGGGCAGTGGTCGGCCAAGGCAATTAAAGAAGCCAAAAAATACTGCAAGGTGAATGTCGTTGCCAGCAGCGAAGACCAGAATTTCAGCTACGCGCCGCCGCAATCGGCGTGGAAGCTTGATACCAACGCTGCGTATGTGCATTACACCTCGAATGAAACCATCGGCGGTGTGGAGTTCAACTGGATACCCGAGACCGGCAATGTGCCGCTGGTGGCAGACGCGTCGTCGCATATTCTGTCGCGGACGCTGGACGTTGCGCGCTTTGGTTTGATCTACGCGGGCGCGCAAAAAAACATCGGCCCGGCTGGTTTAACCATTGTCATCGTGCGCGATGACTTGCTCGGCAAAGCCGCGGCCATCACGCCAGAAGTGTTCAATTACAAAGTGCAGGCCGAAGCCGACTCAATGATTAACACGCCGCCGACGTACGCGATTTACATCGCGGGCCTGGTGTTCGCGTGGCTGAAAAAGCAGGGCGGTGTGGCGGCATTGGAAAAAGCCAATATCGCCAAGGCACAGTTGATTTACGATTATCTGGATCAATCCGAGTTTTACCAGTCGCCGGTGGCAAAATCAGATCGCTCGCGCATGAATGTGCCGTTCCGGTTGAAGAGCGATACCCTCGATGATGCGTTTTTAAAAGGCAGCAAAGCCGCCGGTTTGGTGGAGCTGAAAGGCCATCGTTCGGTCGGCGGTATGCGCGCGTCGATTTACAACGCCATGCCGATCGCAGGCGTGCAGGCGCTGGTGGATTACATGAGTGATTTTGAGAAAAAACAAGGGTAGTCATAACGTGCCAAATATTCTGACCATTAACGCCATTGCCAAGGTAGGGCTGGATCGATTTCCTGCCGAGCAGTACAAAGTCGGTGCGAAAATTGCCGAGCCTGATGCGATTCTTGTGCGCTCGCAAAATCTGCACGAGATGGAAATCCCTGCCAGTGTTAAAGCCATCGGCCGCGCGGGTGCGGGTGTCAACAATATCCCTGTTGAAAAAATGAGCCAGCGTGGCATGCCGGTGTTTAATGCGCCGGGCGCGAACGCCAATGCAGTAAAAGAATTGGTGATTGCGGCTTTGTTGATTGCCTCGCGCAACATTGCACCAGCGCTGACGTTTGTGGCAGGTTTGACGGGTGATGACAAGGCGCTGCACAAAGCGGTTGAAGACGGCAAAAAAGCCTTCTCCGGTACCGAGCTGCCGGGGCGCACGCTGGGGGTGATTGGCTTGGGGAAAATCGGCAGTCTGGTGGCCGATGCCGCGATCAAACTCGGCATGAATGTGATTGGTTTTGATCCGCACATTACGGTGGATGCGGCATGGGGCTTGCCGGCGCAAGTTAAAAAAGCCAACAGCATTGAAGAGGTTTTAAAGGCCAGTGATTACGTGTCGATACACGTGCCGTTGCTCGACGCCACACGCAATCTCATCAACACCACGCGTCTGGCGCTGATGAAAAAGCACGCGATTCTTTTGAATTTCGCGCGCGACGGTATTGTGGATGACAACGCCGTGGTTGCCGCGTTGAAAGCCGACAATCTGCGCGGCTACATTTGCGATTTCCCCGCGCAAGCGCTGCAAGGCGCGCCGCGCGTGATCGCCACGCCGCATCTGGGCGCATCCACCGAAGAAGCCGAAGACAATTGCGCCATCATGGTGGCTGATCAGGTACGTGATTTTCTGGAACACGGCAATATCCGCAATGCGGTGAACCTGCCCGATGCGGTGATGCAGCGTGAAGCGCTGTACCGGTTGTGCATCGTCAATGCGAATGTGCCGAATATGGTGGGACAAATTTCCACCGCGATGGCCGACGCGGGCTTGAACATTCACAACATGCTGAATAAATCACGCGGCGAAATGGCGTATACGCTGGTGGATGTGGACAGCGCAATTCCAGCGGCGCTGGTGAACAAGCTGGCGGCGATTGAAGGTGTGCGTTCGGTGCGTTACCTGCCATTGCAAGGCTGATGCTGAGTTAGCCATGAGTGAGTCGCCTGAAACGTTAAGGGACATCCGCCGCAAAATAGACGCGCTTGATGCCCGGCTGGTGAAGCTCATTTCTGCGCGCGCCAAAATCGCGCAGCAGGTCGGCAAAATCAAGGGCGGCGCGCTGGTGTATCGGCCAGAGCGCGAGGCGCAAGTATTGCGCCGGGTGTCGGAACTCAACAACGGGCCGATGCCGAGCGCAGGTCTGCGGCGTATTTACAGTGAAATCATGTCGGCGTGCCGCGCGCTGGAAGACCTGCTGGCGGTCGCTTATCTCGGTCCGCAAGGCACTTACAGCCAGGAAGCGGCGATACGTCATTTTGGCGGCAGCATTGAGACGCGCTCGTGCGCCAACATTGATGAGGTGTTCAAGCAGGTGGAAACCGGCGTCACCGGTTACGGCGTCGTGCCGGTTGAAAATTCCACCGACGGCGCGATAGGCCGCACACTCGATTTGCTGCTCACCACACCCGCCAAAGTGTGTGGCGAAATCATGCTGCCGGTGCGGCAATGCCTGATGAGCAAGGCTAAAAATATCAATAAAATCAATAAGATATATTCACATACGCAAAGTCTTGCGCAATGTCAGCATTGGCTCGCACGTAACCTGCCGGGTGTGGAACAAATTGCTGTAGTGAGCAATGCGGAGGCTGCGCGATTGGCCGCGCGTGATGCTAAAGTTGGTACTAAGGCCGGTGCCATCGCCAGCAAAACGGCGGCGGAAATTTACAAGCTCAATCTGCTGGCGCGTAATATTCAGGATGAATCACGCAATACCACGCGCTTTCTGGTGCTGGCGCGCGAAGATGTTGCGCCGTCGGGTCGCGATAAAACGTCGTTGATTCTGTCCACGCGCAACGTGCCGGGCGCGATTCATGATCTGCTTGCGCCACTGGCGAAAAACCGCGTGAGCATGACGCGTCTTGAGTCACGCCCTGCGCGCACCGGGCTGTGGGAATACGTGTTTTACATGGACATTGAAGGCCACGCACTCGATGACAAGGTGGCGCGGGCGCTGGTTGAAATTGAGCGTAAGGCGTCGTTTGTTAAAAATTTAGGTTCCTATCCGGCCGAGTCCGCTCGGTAGTCAACATGACGATTCGTGCGATTTGTGATCTGGCTCCGGCCTATATCCGCTCCATAGCGCCCTATCAACCGGGCAAGCCCATCTCGGAGCTCGCGCGCGAATTCGGGCTTGTGGAGTCCGGCATCATCAAGCTCGCCTCGAATGAAAATCCGCTTGGCGTCAGTCCCAAGGCGCAAGCGGCGATACGCGCCACGCTCGATGGCCTGGCGCTGTATCCTGATGGCAACGGCTTTGAGCTGAAGCAGGCATTGTCACGGTACCTGAGTGTGGGTATGGATCAACTGGTGTTGGGTAACGGCTCCAACGATGTGCTGGAACTCGCTGCGCGCGCCTTTCTCGCGCCGGAAAATTCTGCGGTGTACTCGCAACATGCGTTCGCAGTGTATCCACTGGTGGTGCAGGCGATGGGCTGCAAGGGCATTGAAGTACCGGCAAAAAATTTCGGCCACGATCTTGATGCGATGTTGCGGGCGGTTCAACCCGTTACGCGCATGGTTTTCGTGGCAAATCCAAATAACCCCACGGGCACGCTGGCGCCCGCTGCCGAGATGGAGCGTTTTATCGCCGCGCTACCCGCGCATGTGCTGGTGGTGCTGGATGAAGCCTACAACGATTACCTCCGACCAGAGCATCGCGCGGACAGTTTGTCGTGGCTGAAAAAATATCCTAACCTGTTGATTACAAGAACATTTTCTAAAGTGTATGGCTTGGCTGGTTTGCGCGTGGGTTACGCCGTCGGTAGTGCGGCTGTCGCCGACATGCTCAATCGCGTGCGTCAGCCATTTAACGTGAACAGTATTTCGCTGGCTGCTGCTGCGGCTGCGCTGGACGATCATGAATTTGTGCGCAAGAGTTATGCGTTGAATCTTGCGGGCATGGATCAACTGACAGCGGGGTTGAAAAAACTGGGTCTGGAATACATTCCGTCCTATGGCAACTTTGTGACGTTCAAAGCGGGTGATGCCAAAGCGGTGAACACGGCGCTGTTGAAATCCGGCGTGATTGTGCGGCCTATTGCGGGCTACGGTTTGCCGGATTGGCTGCGGGTAACGGTTGGGCTGGAAGCGGAAAACACGCGCTTTTTGTCGAGCTTGCAGCAAGCAATCGCAGCATGAGGGCATCGCCTATTAACAAGCTGGTCATCATCGGTGTAGGTTTGATCGGCGGCTCATTTGCATTGGCTTTGAAAAAAGCCAAGGCCGTGAAGCGCGTAGTGGGCGTTGGCCGCACGCGCAAGAATTTGAACGCGGCGTTGAAGCTCGGCGTGATCGATGAAATTTCGCTGGACGCATCGCAAGCTGTGCGCGACGCGGATATGGTGTTGATCGGCACACCCGTTGGGCAAATGGCTGGCGTGATGAAGTTGATCGCGCCGCATCTGGGCGACAAAACCATCATCACTGACGGTGGCAGTACCAAGCAGGATGTGATCGCCTGCGCGCGCAAACACCTGGGTGCGCATTTCAAAAATTTTGTGCCGGCGCATCCCATGGCCGGTACTGAAAACAGCGGCGCTGCTGCGGCATTCGCCGAGTTGTATCAGGGGCGCAAAGTCATCATCGTGCCGCAAAAAGAAACGTCCAAGCGTGCAGTGACGCAAGTGCGTGGCGCGTGGGTTGCCTGCGGCGCCAACGTGGTGCGTTTGCAAGCACGCGAGCACGACGAAATTCTCGCGGCGGTGAGCCACTTGCCGCATGTGGCTGCGTTTACGTTAATGAGCACGCTCGCCAAACGCAAAGACGCCAAACGCATTTTGGCGTTTTCAGCGGGCGGCTTGCGCGATACGGTGCGTATCTCCGGCAGCTCGCCCGAAATGTGGCGCGATATTTTTCTCGCAAACCGCAAAGCATTGCTCGCGGAAGTAGATAAATATTTAATTGAAATCAAATGCTTACGATCATTTCTCAAAGCGGGCGATGGCGATGCGATGCAAGCGCTGTTTGAGCATGCGCGCGAAGCGCGTGAGCGTTGGCTGGTAACAAGCACTCGTAAAAATTGACATCAAAATGATGGCGCTGGATAATATCCATCATGATTAAGACGCAAATTCAAGTCCCGGAAGCGCTCTTCGCCGAGATCAAAAAACTCGCACGCCGCCGTGAATGGTCGCTGGCTGAGACTTTTCGCCGTGGCGCTGAGCTTTTACTTGAAACCAGCGTGGATGGCGCGCCACCCGCATCCGACGCCTGGCAGCCGCCTACTTCTAATAGCGTCGGCTGGAAGGGCCTTACCGCAGAGCAATTACGCGACCTGGCTTTCGAGGATGAAGCGCGCAGCCTGGGGCCGCCGTGACCTCGGTAGATGCCAATATTCTGCTCTACAGTTATTGCGAAGCGTCGCCACATCACGCGTCAGCGCGCGCTTTTCTAGACACGCTGGCCCCGCGCAGCGATGTGGCGTTAAGTGAGTTTGTGTTGAGCGAGTTTTATCTGCATCTGCGCAATCCTGCGGTGCTGGATGCGCCGCTCGCCGCTGATGATGCGGTGTCTGTGATTCAAAGCTATCGTTTGCATCCGCGCTGGCGCGTACTCGGCTTTCCGCCGCGCAGCCGTGACATTCATACCGCCCTGTGGAAAGCGGCGTCTGCACCTAATTTCGCTCGCCGCCGCATCTATGATTTACGCATTGCGCTTTGTCTGCAAGCCTTTGGCGTCACCCGCTTTGCTACGGCGAACGTGAAGGATTTCGAGGGCGCAGGGTTTGCAGCGGTGTGGAATCCGCTGGTTGCCGCAGCAGCGTGATGGCAATGGCAATGGAATTTCTCGATCTGGCCCCTATCAAATCTGCGCGCGGTACAGTCACGCTGCCCGGCTCGAAAAGTATTTCCAATCGCACATTATTATTGGCTGGTTTGGCGCACGGTGAAACGCTGATTCGCGACGTGCTGGATTCTGACGACACGAAGCACATGATTACGGCTTTGCGTACGCTCGGGGTCAGTGTCACCGAAGCGGGACCGCGTGCGCTGCGTGTGCGCGGCGCAGGTGGTGCATTTCCGGTAAAGCAGGCGGATTTGTTTTTGGGTAACGCGGGTACCGCTGTTCGCATGCTGACAGCAGTACTGGCGCTATGCGGCGGTGAATACAAACTGTCGGGTGTGCCACGCATGCACGAGCGGCCCATCGGCGATTTGGTCGATGCGTTGCGGCAACTCGGTGCGCGCATTGATTACCTCGGCAATGAAGGCTTTCTGCCTTTGCAAATTCACCCGGCGGCGCTCACGGGCAACAACGAAGTCAGCATACGCGGCAATGTGTCGAGCCAGTTTTTGACGGGTTTGCTGGTGGCGTTGCCGTTGTTGCTAAAACGCACGGTTGTTAACGTCGTTGGCGATTTGATCTCCAAGCCATATATTGAAATTACGCTGAATACGCTGCGGCAATTTGGCGTACAGGTTGAGCGTGATGGCTGGGCATCGTTTTCCGTGCCACATGACGCGCGCTACCACAGCCCCGGCGAGATATATGTTGAAGGGGATGCCTCATCGGCCTCGTATTTTCTCGCGGCGGGTGCGATCAGCGGGTTGACGGGCGGCGGGCCGGTGCGAGTGCAGGGCGTAGGCCGCAACAGCGTGCAGGGTGATGTGCGTTTTACCGAATTCCTGGAGCGCATGGGCGCGCATGTCACATTGGGCGACAACGACATCGAGGCCACCGCGCCACGTGGCAAGCTGAAAGCGATTGATGCGGATTGCAATCTGATACCGGATGCGGCGATGACATTGGCGGTGCTGGCGTTGTTCGCCGACGGCGCCACCACGCTGCGTAACATCGGCAGTTGGCGCGTGAAAGAAACCGACCGAATCGCGGCGATGGCAACCGAGTTGCGCAAACTCGGCGCAACGGTCGAGGAGGGCGCGGATTACCTGGCAATCACGCCGCCGCACGCCTCACGCCTCATACTTAACGCCATCATCGATACCTACGATGATCACCGTATGGCGATGTGCTTTTCGCTGGCAGCACTCGGTGGCGTGCCGTTGCGGATCAATGACCCCGGCTGTGTGGCGAAAACGTTTCCGGAATATTTTGATGTGCTGGCTTCCATTAGCGAACATTAAAGAAATTTCATAACTATTTGTTTTTATTGATATTTAATTTTGACTGATAACGTTAAAGCAATACCGGTAATCGCCATCGACGGCCCCTCAGCTTCCGGCAAAGGCACCGTGGCGCAGGCGGTGGCAGGGAGCCTGGGCTTTCACTACCTCGATAGCGGTGCGTTGTACCGTATCGTCGGGCTGGCTGTGGTACGAGCGCGCGGCAACCTCGAAAATGAATCCGAAGTACTGTCTATCTTATTGAAGATAAATATTAAATTTCAACGCGATCAGGTGCTGCTGGATGGTGCTGATGTGGCCGAAACCATCCGCGCTGAGCCGATTAGCGCGGCGGCGTCGAAAGTTGGCGCACTGGCGCAGGTGCGTGCGGCGCTGCTCGCGCGTCAGCATGAGTTTCGCCAAGCGCCCGGTTTAGTGGCAGACGGGCGCGACATGGGGTCGGTGGTTTTTCCTGATTCGGTGCTCAAAATTTATCTGACGGCAAGCGCCGAAGCGCGCGCAGAAAGGCGCTATAAGCAGTTGATTGGCAAGGGCTTCGATGCTAATATGGCCGCCCTTTTGCAGGAAATAAAGCTGCGCGATCAACGAGATAGCGAACGTGCGGCGGCGCCCTTGCAAAAATATACTGATGCATTTGAAGTGGATACCACGCGGTTGACGGTAGCTCAGTCAATAGCGAGTGTTCTGGATTATTACCATCGTGTTACCGTGAATTAAAAGTGCAACATCCCGTTACCGCAGCCCCCCAAAAGGCTGTGGTTTTTTCAACTAACCCCGCACCGTGTGTTATCGTAATTCCGGTCTGAAAATCGGATGCGGGTATTCCCAAGCGATTGATATTTAATGACAACTCAAACCCAACCCGTTGCCGATGCTGGCGCCGAAAGTTTTGCCGCACTATTTGCAGAAAGTCTGACCCGCAAGGAAATGAGTATCGGCGAGGTGATTACTGCCGAGATCGTACGCATCGACGACAATTTTGTCGTCGTCAACGCGAACCTCAAATCCGAAAGCTATATCCCCAAAGAAGAATTCATGACCGATGGTGGCGTATTCGAAGCCAAGATCGGTGATTTCATCAGCGTCGCCATTGAGTCGCTCGAAAACGGTTTCGGCGAAACGCGTTTGTCGCGCGACAAAGCCAAGCGTCTCGCCTCATGGCTCGACCTTGAAGACGCGCTGGAAAAAGGCCGTATCGTGCAAGGCATGGTCAACGGCAAAGTCAAAGGCGGCTTGACCGTCATGGTGAACGGTATTCGCGCGTTTCTGCCTGGCTCGCTGGTGGATATTCGCCCAGTCAAAGACACCACGCCGTACGAAAACAAAGCGATGGACTTCAAAGTCATCAAGCTCGACCGCAAGCGTAACAACGTGGTGGTGTCGCGCCGCGCCGTGCTTGAAGTCACGCAAGGTGAAGAGCGTCAAAAACTACTGTCCAATTTGCAAGAGGGTGCTGTGGTCAAAGGCATCGTCAAGAACATCACCGACTACGGCGCGTTTGTCGATCTCGGTGGCATCGATGGCCTGCTGCACATTACCGATCTCGCGTGGCGTCGCGTCAAGCACCCCAGCGAGGTGCTGACGGTGGGCGACGAAGTCACCGCAAAGATTCTAAAATTCGATCAAGAGAAAAATCGCGTTTCACTCGGCATGAAGCAACTTGGCGAAGACCCGTGGGTGGGCCTCGGTCGCCGTTACCCCACAGGCACGCGCTTGTTCGGTAAAGTTTCAAACCTCACCGACTACGGCTCGTTCGTCGAAATCGAAAGTGGTATCGAAGGCCTGGTTCACGTCTCCGAAATGGACTGGACCAACAAGAACGTGCATCCGTCGAAGGTGGTGCAGCTTGGTGATGAAGTCGAAGTCATGGTGCTCGAAATCGACGAAGAGCGTCGCCGTATTTCGCTCGGCATGAAGCAGTGCAAGGCGAATCCGTGGGAAGAGTTCTCGATGAACCACAAGAAAGGCGAAAAAGTCAGCGGTCAGATCAAATCGATCACCGACTTTGGCATATTCGTCGGTCTCACAGGCGCCATCGACGGCCTGGTGCATCTGTCCGATCTGTCGTGGTCGCTGCCCGGCGAAGAAGCCGTGCGCAACTACAAAAAGGGCGATGAAGTTGAAGCTGTGGTGCTGGCCATCGACGTGGAGCGCGAGCGTATTTCGCTGGGTGTCAAGCAGATGGATGGCGACCCGTTCACCAATTTTGTGTCTACCAATGACAAGAATTCCATCGTGCAGGGTACGGTAAAATCCATCGACGCCAAGGGGGCTGTGATACAGTTGATGGGCGATATTGAAGGTTACCTGCGGGCATCAGAAGTGGCGCGTGACCGGGTGGAAGATATCCGCACGCATTTGAAAGAAGGCGATTCGGTAACTGCAATGATCATCAACATTGATCGCAAGAACCGCTCGATCAATCTCTCGATCAAGGCGAAAGACCTTGCGGAGGAGTCAGCGGCGATGGAGAAAGTCAGCGCTGATAGCAAGTCAGCAAGTACCGGGACCACGAATCTCGGCGCATTGCTCAAGGCAAAGATGGATACGGCGAATACTCAATAATAAGGGAGCATCATGACCAAGTCGGAGTTGATCGCGAAGCTTGCGGCACGTTTTCCCCAGTTGGTGGCCAAGGACGCTGAACTGGCGGTGAAAATGATTTTGGATGCGATGGGGAAAAGTCTTGCGCAGGGGCAGCGAATTGAAATCCGGGGCTTTGGCAGTTTTGGCCTTAATTTCCGCCCGCCGCGTGTGGGGCGCAATCCCAAATCAGGTGACCGGGTGCAAGTGCCCGCGAAATACGTTCCGCATTTCAAAGCTGGCAAGGAACTGCGTGATCGCGTCGATGTACGAAAGTAGTCTGATCCATGCTGCATTGAATTTCGCCACGTTGCACACAAAACGGCATGATCGAAAGATCATGCCGTTTTTTGCTGGTGGTGTTGTGCCATGAAAACCCTATTTTTGCTCATCAAGGTACTGTTGTTTCTGGCGGCGCTGACGTTTGCCGTGAAAAACACCGACGTAGTGACGGTGCGTTATTACCTCGGCATGCAGTGGCAGGCGCCGTTGATCTTCGTCATATTGATGGTATTTTGTCTGGGCGCGGTAGCGGGCGTGTTTGCCAGCCTTGCGCACATCGTGCGCTTGCGCCGCGATATTTCGCGTTTACGTAAGGAAAACAAAGCCATTACTGTAAATCAGCCTGCGGCCAAGTCGGTTGAAGCTGCTACTGCGTCACCCGTGCCAATTTCGGCGGACGCGCTGTAGCGCCGGACGCTTATGGAAATCGAAACCTGGTGGTTGCTGGTACTGCCGCTGTTTTTCGCGCTCGGTTGGGTGGCTGCGCGTATTGATATACGTCATTTGCTGTCGGAATCGCGCTCACTGCCGAGCAGTTACTTCAGGGGCCTCAACTTTCTGTTGAACGAGCAGCCTGACAAGGCCATCGAAGCTTTTACCGAAGCCGTCAAGGTTGATCCGCAAACCATTGAGCTGCATTTTGCGCTGGGTAGTTTGTTCCGTCGTCGTGGCGAAGTCGAGCGTGCGATACGCATGCATCAGAATCTGGTGGCGCGTTCTGATCTGGGCAAAGATCAGAAAACGCTGGCACTGTATGAACTCGCGCAGGATTACCTGAAGGCCGGTTTGCTCGATCGCGCTGAAGAATTGTTTCTCAAACTGGAGCACACACAGCATGCTGAAGCCGTGCTGAAATTTTTGCTGGAAATTTATGAGCAGGAGAAAGACTGGCAAAAGGCCATTGTGATTACCGGCAAACTCGAAAGCGTCACCGGCCACTCGCACCAGAAAGACATCGCCAATTTTTATTGTGAAATGGCGAATAACGAAATCATGCATTCACGCGCCGAAGCTGCGCGTCCGCACATCGACCGCGCGCTCACCCATCACCGGCTGTGTGTGCGCGCGAACATGCTGCTGGGTGATCTCGAACTCACGCAGGGCAAGCTCGACGCGGCGGTTACGGCATGGAAGCGCATTGAAACGCAAAATCCTGAATACCTGTCGCTGGTGTCTGACCGGCTGTTTCGCGTGTTCAAGCAGCAAGACAAAACCGCCGAAGGCATCACCTTATTGCGCGGTTATCTCGCCAAATATCCGTCGCTCGATTTGTTGAATACCGTGTTCGACGGTTTGCTTGAGTCGCAAGGTGCGGAAAGCGCCTACGCGCTGGCGCGCGATGAATTGCGCCGTTCGCCAACGCTGCTGGGGTTGGATAAATTACTCGAAGCGCAATTGCTCGATGCGCCTGCGGAGCGCCGTCCCGATCTGGAACTCACCAAAACACTGGTGCATCAACACACGCGCAGCCTCGCCATGTACAAATGCGATCACTGCGGATTCCGCGCGCGGCAGTTTTACTGGCACTGCCCGGCATGTGCATCGTGGGAAACCTATTCGCCACGCCGCACCGAAGAGAAAGGCCTGCCTGCATGAACGATCCGAAAATTATCGTCGCCCTTGACTATGCTACGGCACAACCTGCGCTGGAAATCGCCGCACAGCTTGATCCAGCGTTGTGCCGTGTGAAAGTCGGCAAGGAATTGTTCACGGCAGCCGGCCCTGTATTGGTGGAAACGCTGGCAGCACGCGGCTTCGGCGTGTTTCTGGACCTGAAATTTCACGACATTCCGAATACAGTCGCCAGCGCCTGCAAGGCGGCCGCACGGCTCGGTGTGTGGATGATGAATGTGCATGCGTCTGGCGGGCGCGCCATGATGCAGGCTGCGCGCGAGGCGATTGCAGGAAACGCACAACGACCCAAGCTGATCGCAGTGACTGTGCTAACCAGCATGAGCGACAGTGATTTAGCTGATATCGGCATGCAAGGTAGCGCCCAGGACGCCGTGTTGCGTCTGGCGCGTTTGGCACAGGCCGCTGGACTCGATGGCGTGGTGTCATCAGCGCAGGAGGCGTCCGCGTTGCGTGCGGCGTGCGGTGCAGGTTTCAACCTGGTAACGCCGGGTATACGGCTCGCGGAAGTTACATCCACGCTGGCGCAAGATGACCAAAAGCGCATCATGACGCCGCGTGCCGCCATCGAAGCGGGTGCAGATTATCTGGTGATCGGCCGCCCCATCACCCAATCCGCTGATCCGATAGCCACACTGCAACGCATCCAGCGCGAGACTTCCGCATGACCCACGCCACGGCAGGCGTATTCAAAAAGGCCCGCGTGCTGGTGGTGGGCGACGTGATGCTGGATCGCTACTGGTTTGGCAATGTTGCGCGTATATCGCCCGAGGCACCGGTTCCCGTGGTGCATGTGCAGCGCACGGAAGAACGACCGGGCGGCGCAGCCAACGTTGCGCGCAATGTGGCGGCGTTGGGCGCGCACGTCACATTGCTGTCGGTGGTGGGCCGCGACGAAGCCGGTGCGCAGCTTGCAAAATTACTGAAACGTGACAAAGTCAGCGCGCGGCTGCACCGCGATGCCAATTTAAATACCACGGTCAAGTTGCGTGTTATTGGCCGTCAGCAGCAATTGCTGAGACTGGATTTTGAAACCACGCCAGGGCACGAAGTGCTCGCAGCCAAACTGCGTGAATACCGCAGCTTGCTCAAATCGCACGATGCGGTCATTTTGTCAGACTACGGAAAAGGCGGTCTGGCGCATATTGAAGCCATGATCACTGCGGCACGTGCAGCGAAAATCCCGGTGCTGGCCGATCCCAAAGGCGAAGATTTCAAACGCTATCGTGGCGCTACAGTCTTGACACCGAACCGCAGTGAATTCAACCAGGTGGCGGGCAGGGCGCGCAATGAGGCTGATCTCAGCGCACGTGCGCAAAGGCTGCGCCGCTCGTTGGCGCTGGAAGCGCTGCTGGTTACACGCAGCGAAGAGGGCATGACGTTATTTCGTCACAAACAACGCCTGCACGTGCCGACCCATGCGCGCGAGGTGTACGATGTTTCCGGCGCAGGAGACACTGTGATCGCTACGCTGGCCGTAGCGATAGCGAGTGGCGTGCCGATGGATGAAGCAGTGCGCATCGCCAACCGCGCAGCGGGTATCGTGGTCGGTAAATTCGGCACGGCGATTGTCACACCACAAGAATTGTTTGATTAAAATTAATCAATAAAAACAATGACTTACATAATAACCGGTGCAGCGGGCTTTATCGGCGCCAATCTCGTCAAAGCGCTCAACACACGTGGCATCACGCGTATCGTCGCGGTGGACGATCTCACGCAGGGCGACCGTTTCGCCAATCTGGTTGATTGTCAGATCGACGACTACCTTGATAAAGACGAATTCATCGCAGCGCTGGATCGCGGCGTATTCAACGGCACTGTCACCGCGCTGCTACATCAAGGCGCGTGCTCTGACACCACCGAATCGAATGGCCGCTACATGATGCAGAACAACTATCGCTATTCGCGGCAGTTGCTGGATTTCTGTGTGGCGCAGAAAACGCCGTTTATCTACGCCTCATCGGCTGCGATTTATGGCGATCTGACAACCTTTCGAGAATCGTCTGAAAGCGAAAAGCCGCTCAATGTCTACGGCTACTCCAAGCACCTGTTTGATCAATTCGTGCGCCGCACGCTGCCACACATTCATTCGCAAGTGGTCGGCCTGCGCTATTTCAATGTCTACGGCCCGCGCGAGCAGCATAAGGGACGCATGGCGTCGGTAGCGTTTCACTTTTTTAACCAATACCAGAACAACGGCAAAGTGCGCCTGTTTGAAGGCTGTGGCGGCTATGCCAGTGGCGAACAGCAACGCGATTTCGTATCGGTTGAGGACGTTGTAAATGTAAATTTGTATTTTCTGGATAATCCTTTAAAAACAGGTATTTACAACTGTGGTACGGGGGCTGCGCAGAGTTTTAATGACGTGGCTGTGGCGTCCATCAACGCCTGCCGCAAAGCGCGCGGCGAAGGCGCGCTGGCGTTGGCTGCCATGCAAGCGCAAGGGCTGATTGAATACATCCCGTTTCCGCAGGATCTCAAAGGCAAATACCAAAGTTACACCCAGGCAGACCTGACAAGCTTGCGCGCGGCGGGCTATGCCGAAAAATTTCTTTCGGTAGAACAAGGGGTTACGCGGTATTGCGAGGCATTGTTGGCGCGCGGGTGATTAGCTTACGCGAAGCTGTCAACTCAAATGGCATCCAGGCGTTTTAACCTCATGCCTGCAAGGCCGCCGGTTAAATGGCAACCTCGATGCGGGTGTAAATCGGTTTAAATTCTCCGGGAGGAATTCATGAAAAAGCTATTACTCGTATTGGCAATGTGGCTTGCCATCGTGGGCGCAGCGTTTGCCCAAATCAACATCAACACCGCCACCAAAGATCAGCTCGACGGACTCAAAGGTATCGGCCCGGCCAAAGCACAAGCGATTATCGACTACCGCACCAAGAACGGCCCGTTCAAAACGGTGGACGATCTGGAAAAAGTCAACGGCATCGGCCCGGCTACGATGAAAGACCTGCGCGATAAGGTTTCAGTAGCCGGTGGTGCCGCTCCCGCGAAAGACGCGAAAGCGGATGCCAAGGCAGCACCCAAAAAGGCCGAAGCGAAAGAGCCAGCCAAGGTAGATGCGAAGAAGGACGACAAAAAAGTCGATGCCAAGGCAGATGCGAAGGCCGACAAAGGTGCCAAGGCCGACGCGAAGAAGGATGACAAAGCCGCCAAAGCTGATGCCAAGAAGGAAGACAAGGCTGCCAAAGTCGAGGCTAAAAAAGAAGACAAAGCTGCGAAGAAAGACGCCAAGAAAGATGCCAAAGCTGACGCTAAGGCCGATGACAAAAAAGACGCCAAGAAAGACGACGCGAAAAAAGACGACGCCAAGTCCGACAAGAAGTAATCTGGCGGATGTAATAAAAACCCCGCAAAGGCGGGGTTTTTTTTTGCGGTCAATCTGGCGGGGATTCGGCTATGATTGCAATACTTGATTACTACTCGCAGAGACAGGCATCGTGAACCAGACCCTGGAACATTTCGTAGGTAACACCCCGCTGGTCCGCCTGCAGCGAATTCCCGGCGACACCAGTAACGTTATTCTCGCCAAACTTGAGGGCAATAACCCGGCAGGCTCGGTTAAGGATCGTCCGGCGCTATCCATGATCAAGCGCGCGCAGGCGCGCGGCCAGATCAAACCGGGTGATACCCTGATTGAGCCGACCAGCGGCAACACCGGCATCGCGCTGGCCATGTGTGCGGCGATGATGGGCTACAAAATGATTCTGGTGATGCCGGAAAATCAATCCATCGAACGGCGGCAAAGCATGGCTGCCTACGGCGCGCAACTGGTGCTGGCGCCGAAAGAAGGCGGCATGGAAGCGGCACGTGATATTGCCCAGCGCATGGTCAAAGAAGGCAAAGGCATTATGCTCGATCAGTTTTCCAATACCGACAATCCACTCGCGCATTACGAGACTACCGGTCCGGAAATCTGGCGTGACACCGAAGGTAAAGTAACGCATTTTGTATCGAGCATGGGTACCACGGGCACCATCATGGGCGTATCGCGCTACCTGAAGGAAAAAAATCCCGCGATACAAATTGTTGGATGCCAGCCCAGTGATGGTTCGCAGATCCCGGGCATCCGCAAATGGCCCGCCGCTTATCTACCGAGCATTTGCGACTGGAGTCGCGTCGATAAGGTGGTTGAAATTGCGCAAAACGATGCTGAAGATATGTCGCGGCGGCTGGCCGCAGAAGAGGGCATCTTCGGTGGGATTTCGTCCGGCGGCGCGCTGTGGGCGGCGACACAGGTGTCACGCGAAGTGCGCAATGCCGTGATCGTTGCCATCATTTGTGATCGGGGCGACCGTTATCTTTCGACGGGTGTTTTCCCCGCCTAGCGTGGGTTCGATGCGCCTTGCGCGCCTTTGTGTTGCCGCTTTGCTGCTTTGCCTGTGGGGCATTGTAGGACATACCCAGCAAATCACGCTCACCGTGGATGATGTCACTGGCGCGGGCTTTAGCGCACAGGGTATTCGTTTGACGTTTGTCGGTGGCGGCACAACCGCCATCGAAATTGGTGCGCTGAAATTCGGCGAGCAATCCTGGAAAAATATCAGACTCGACTGCAACCTGCTGCGCCTGGAACGTGAGGGCGTGGCGTGTGACGACGGCACATTAATGCTCGCAGAAAAAATACCTCTGTCGTTCAGCTACCTGACGGACAAGCGCGTGCTGAACGTCGTGCTCAAGCCCGCCAAGGACGAAACCTGGCAACTGAATCTGCGCCCGGCCAAGGGTGGTAAAGATGTGAGCGTGAAGGTTGCTGGTGGCAGTGTGCTGCGTTTTCTACCCTGGTTGCCAGGCAGTATGCCAAAACTGAATGCAGGCGTATTGAACGGCGCTATCGAATATAACGCCGATGGCCGCATCAGCGCGAAGCTCAATGCCAGCAACCTCGGGTTTGCAGACGCGGCAGGTTTGCATGCGGGCGAAAAAATCGGGCTCACGATCGACGCTCAGGTCGAGCCGGCAGCCGATACCATTCGCTGGAATACGTCAGTAACATGGACAGGTGGCGAAGTGTTCTGGCAGCCGGTTTATTTAAAAGCCGCACTGCAACAATTGTCAGCCGAGGGGCGATTCGACGGCAAGGCTTTGCGTGTTGAACGCGGCAGCTTGAAATATCCCGGTGTCGGTGACGCGGCGTTTTCAGGTACGTATGACCTTGCTGCAAAACAGCTGACGCAAGGCCGCGTAAGCGCCCCATCGATCCGGGTCGCAGCGCTGTATGAATCCGTCTTAAAGCCGTTTCTGGATGGCACCTTGTTTGCCGATTTGCGCACGGAAGGCCGTGTATCTGCTGAAGCCGAAGTGAATGCCAATGGCCTTCAGCGCGTGGATGTGCGTCTGGAAAATGTATCGTTTGAAGATAAAGCGCAGCACCGCTTTGCGCTGTTTGATGTCAGTGGCAATGTGCCGTGGCGTGCTGAGGCAGCCACGCAGGCGGACATCACGGTGAAAGGCGGCGAACTGCTGAAAATGCCGTTGGGCGCATTTGCGGTGCCGCTCGCCATGAACGGCGCTCGCTTCGAGTTGAAGCAACTGCGCGTGCCGTTGCTCGATGGTCAGATCGACGTGCGGGACTTTGTCGCGCGCTCGGATGCTGATGGCGGCTATTGGCAATTTACCGGCGGCGTTTCGGGTATTTCGATGGATAAATTTACGGCAGCGCTGGGCGTGCCGGTCATGTATGGCACGCTCGATGCAACATTGCCCATGGTGCGGCAGGAGAAGTCAACGTTGCGTGTGGATGGCGCGTTATCTTTGAAAGTGTTTGACGGAACGATTGAAGCCAAAAATCTGGTACTGCTGGATATTTTTGGCAAAGCGCCGAGAGTGCAGGCCGATGTTGTCATGCGCAATTTAAACCTTGAAATGGTGACGCGAACGTATTCGTTCGGCAACATCAGCGGGCGCATGGATTCCACGATCATCGGCTTGGAACTGGTGAACTGGGAGCCGGTCAAATTCGATGCGCGGCTGGCGAGTAGCGCAGGCAACTATCCGCGCAAGATCAGCCAGGCAGCAGTGCAGAATATTTCTGCGTTGGGCGGCGCGGGTGCTGCCGCCGCGATACAAAGAAGCTTTTTGCGATTTTTTGAGCAGTTTGGTTATGACAAAATCGGTTGGGGCTGCAAGCTGCAAAACACCGTGTGTGAAATGAGCGGGGTCGCAGGTGAAGACAAGCCGCAAGGCTACGTGATCGTCAAGGGTGGCGGCATACCGGCGATTACGGTGATGGGCTACAATCGCCAGGTTAGTTGGCAGGAGTTGCTGAATCGCATCAAGCGCGTTACACAGGGCAACATTAAACCCATCGTGGAGTAGGTATGAACGAGTTGAAGTCATGCAGGTATACCAAACGAATGGCGCTGGGTGCATGGGTCGGCGGCGCTCTGTTTGCGGCAGGTTGCGTCACCATTAACATTTATTTTCCAGCTGCTGCTGCGGAAAAAGCCGCAGACCGCATCATTGATGAGGTGTGGCAACTCAAGGGCGGGGCACCAGCAATACCGGTGGCCCCTGCTACCAACAGCAAGCCCGCCACCCAATAAGGAGCAAGTCATGAAACTATGGATAGCAAAGTGTTTTTTATTGATGGCAGTGCTGGCAGGGGGCGGGCAGGCGGCAGCTCAAGCCAATCTTGAAATCAATACGCCGGGCATTGCAGCGATCCAGGGCAGCATGCAAAAGCGCCACACCGAGCTGGCACCGTTGTATGGCAGTGGGGCCGTGGGTTTAACGCGTGACGGCAACGTCGCTTTGCGCGATCCGGCATCAGTGCCGCTCGCGCAGCGTGCAGCGGTAAACACGCTGATCGCGGCTGAAAATCAGGATCGGGCGGCGCTTTATCGTGAAATCGCGCGCGCCAACAATCACCCTGAATGGGAAGCCGAAATTCGCAGCACCTTTGGCCAGCGCTGGATCGATCGCGCCCAATCCGGTTGGTATACGCAAAATGCAGCGAGTACCTGGGTGAAAAAATAGTATCGTAAGCAATTGTTTTTAAAGGATAATTAATGACGCCAGTCTTGGTGTTCGACATCGAGACGGTGCCCGATATCGCGGGCCTGCGCGTGCTGCACGATCTTGGCAGTGAACTTAGCGACAGCGATGTCGCCGCTATGGCGTTTCAGTTGCGCCGCCAAACTACCGGCAATGATTTTTTGCAACTGCATCTGCATCGTGTGCTGGTGATCTCTTGTGCGCTACGAGACCGTGACAGCTTCAAGGTCTGGTCGCTCGGTGCCAACGGTGAATCCGAAGGCGAGGTGATTCAGCGCTTCTTCGATGGCATCGAAAAATACACCCCGCAAATCGTGTCGTGGAACGGCGGTGGTTTTGATCTGCCAGTATTGCATTATCGCGGCCTTGTGCATGGCGTGCGCGCACCGCGCTACTGGGACATGGGTGAGGGCGATCACAAAGACAGCCGCGAATTCAAGTGGAACAACTACATCAGTCGCTATCACTCACGTCATCTCGACCTGATGGATTTGCTGGCAATGTACCAGCCGCGTGCTAACGCGCCGCTGGATGATCTGGCGCAACTCATGGGTTTACCGGGCAAGCTCGGTATGTCCGGCGCGCATGTTTGGGATGCCTATCAGGCGGGAAAGCTCGCCGACATCAGCAATTACTGTCAGACCGATGCGGTGAACACGTATCTGGTGTTTCTGCGTTTTCAGTTAATGCGCGGCATGTTGACCGTGGATCAGCATAAGGCGCTGTGCGAGCTGGTGCGCACGACCCTGGGGAAATCCACCGAGTCGCACTGGAGCGAGTTTTTGGCGCGTTGGAAAAACTAAAAAACCGCAACAACGTTAAAAGCGTTTAGCCACAGATTAACCTCAACACCCGCATCGGATTTCAATCTGCGTCAATCTGTGAAATCTGTGGCAAATGATTTGTTTTTTAAATGCAAACTTACCAAATAGAATCCCTCGACCAGGAAGGCCGTGGCATCGCGCGCCGCGACGGCAAAACCATTTTCATTGAAGGTGCGCTGACCGGTGAAACGGTTACCGCGTCTGTCTACCGCAAAAAGCCCAGTTTTGAAAACGCCAACGTGCAGGCGATACTGCGCGAAAGTTCACAACGCGTTACGCCGCAATGTGTGAACTTCGGCAACTGTGGCGGTTGCAGCCTGCAGCATCTGGATGCGCGGGCACAGGTGGCGGCAAAGCAGCGCGTGCTTGAAGACAATCTGCGGCATATCGGCAAGGTCAACGCCGGGCAAATGCTGTCGCCAATATACGGCCCCACGTGGGGCTATCGCCGCCGTGCACGCATGACCGCGCGCTACGTGATCAAAAAAGGCGGCTCGCTGATCGGCTTTCACGAAAAGCGCTCCAGCTTTGTCGCGGATATGCAATGCTGTGAAGTGTTGCCGTCGCATATCTCGAAACTGCTGCCGCTGCTGCGCGTGCTGGTGGGTGCTCTAAGTATCCGCGAGCGCATGCCGCAGATCGAAGTGGCCTGTGGTGATGCCGCGGATGTACTGGTGTTTCGCGTGCTGGAGCCGCCTTCTGCAGACGACAAGACCCTGCTCAAAGCGTTTGCCGAGGCACACGGCGTGCATATCTATCTGCAAACCAAAGGGCCGGAAACGGCGCATCCGCTGTGGCCTGAAGCGCCTGCCGATCTGTATTACACGCTGCCTGAGTTCAACGTGAAAATGCCATTTTTTCCGACCGAATTCACGCAGGTCAATCACGAGGTGAATCGCGTGCTGGTGCATCGCGCGCTGATGCTGCTCGCCCCGCAGCCGGGCGAGCGCGTGGCGGATATGTTCTGCGGCATCGGTAATTTTTCGCTGCCGATTGCCCGCAGCGGTGCGCAAGTGGTTGGCATCGAAGGCAGCGCATCCCTGGTAAAGCGCGCAGCTGAAAATGCCGCATTCAACGGGTTGACGGCGAACGTGCAGTATCAAGCCATGAACCTGTTTGAAATCACGGCCGACAAGTTTGCAGCCTTATGTGAAGACGGCCGCTTTGATCGCATGCTGATTGACCCGCCGCGCGATGGCGCCGCAGAACTTGTAAAATCGCTGGTGGTAGCACCGCCGGCGCGCATTGTGTATGTGTCGTGCAATCCATCCACACTCGCGCGAGATGCTTCAATGCTGGTCCATGAGCAGGGCTACGAATTGACTATGGCAGGTGTGGTAAATATGTTCCCGCACACGGCGCATGTGGAGTCGATTGCGGTGTTTGATTTGCCTGCAGCGCCTGCGCGAGTGGGCGCTTCTGCAGGATAGACCGACTCACAGATGTAGTTTGTACGTTATTGGATAATTAATTGTTTAAAATCAATTAGTTAAAATTATTTTTTTATAGCGGGATACCGCCATGCGCATAGGCCAGGGCTTTGACATACACGCACTCACTGAGGGGCGCAAACTCATCATCGGCGGCGTAACGATTCCCTACGCGCGCGGACTGGCCGGTCATTCCGACGCAGACGTATTGCTGCACGCCATTTGCGACGCCCTGATTGGCGCAGCCGCGCTGGGCGATATCGGCAAACATTTTCCGGATACCGATTCGCGCTATGCGGGCATTGACAGCCGCAAGTTGCTGCGCGAGGTTGCAGCTTTGCTGCGCGCGCACGGTTACCGCGTGGCGAATGTCGATTCAACCGTGATTGCCCAAGCGCCAAAACTTGCGCCGTATATCATGCCCATGCGCGAAAACATTGCCGCCGATTTGGGTATCGCCGTAGCGGATGTCAACGTCAAGGCCAAGACGGCGGAACGGCTGGGCGCGGTCGGGCGTGGCGAAGGCATTGTTGCCGAAGCCGTGGTGCTGATCGATGCCGCCGAGCGATGACGTTAAGAGTTGGCCCAAAGCGCGCCGGGTCAGCATTTGCGCTCAGGCTATACTCGAAGCCCTGATCAATAGCGCTGGAGTATTTCAGTTCGTATCATGGAAAACAAACCCATCGTAACGCCGCGTCTTGCGGCTACTGTAATGTTGTTGCGTGATAGCGGAGACGGCATGGAAGTTTTCATGATCGTGCGACATCAGAAAAGTGAATTTGCCGGTGGTGCGCTGGTGTTTCCGGGCGGGCGTGTTGATGCGGAAGATCATGATATTGCCGCTGATGCAACAGTGTTCGCTTCACAGCCCGGCGTAGGTGCGGAAGCGGCCGCATTGCGGGTGGCGGCCATTCGCGAGACATTCGAGGAATGCGGTGTCTTGCTCGCACGCGCGCGCGGCGAAAGCGTATTGGTCAGCGCCCAGCGTCTGCGCGAGATAGAGGCTGCGCATCGCCTCGCGATGACACGCCGCGAGCGGACGTTTGGCGCCATGCTGGCTGCGGAAAATCTGGTGCTGGCACCCGAAACTATGACGCACTTTGCGCACTGGATTACCCCGGAACACGTGCCCAAACGCTTCGACACACATTTCTTTCTGGCCGCTGCACCACAAGATCAGATTGCGCTGCACGATGGTCACGAGGCTGTGGATTCGATCTGGATCACGCCGCACGGTGCAGTTGAGCGCTCCAAGGCCGGCACTTACACGCTGGTGTTTCCGACGGAGATGAATCTGCAAAAACTGGGCCGCCAGCGGTTGTCCGGCGCGGCCATCGAAGTCGCGCGTTCCAGCCGCGTGGTGACCGTGGTGCCGAAACGCGAGCGTCAAGACACGGGGTCACGATTGATGCGGCTGCCACTCGAAGCGGATTACGGCGGTGAACTGTTTGAAGTGACCAATCCGCCGTCGCTGGCGACACCGTAGCGCTATAAGTTTTTGTTTTTAAATACTATTTTTCAACGGTAGTTCCGCGCGTACGCGTAACCCACCGCCCTCGCGCGGCAATAGCCGCACGCTGCCGCCGTGCATTTTTGCGATGCGGTCCACAATGGCAAGACCCAGTCCCGTGCCGCTGGTGCTGCGTGCCGCGTCCATGCGGGTGAAGGGTTGCAGCATGTGTTCGGCTTGCTCAAGCGGGATGCCGGGGCCGCGGTCCAGCACTTCGACAAAGGCTGCGTGATTGTCACTGCCGGTGACGACGGTGACTTCGTTGCCGCCGTGTTTGCAGGCGTTGTCGATGAGGTTGCTGATCAGGCGCTGCATGGCCAATTTGCGCAGGGGCAAGGGCGGGACTTCGCCAGTTTGCACAATCAACGGCTTGCCCGCGCGCGCGTATTTGGGCGCGAGCGCAGCAACCAGCTCATTGAGGTTGGCATCGGGTGTTTCGCTTTCGGACGATGCAGCGCGCGCGAAATCCAGAAACTGGTTGATCGCAGCGTCGATATCTTCGATGTCCTGCACAATGCCATCGCGTATCGACGCGTCACCTTTGTCGTCTAACATTTCTATGCCGAGGCGTATGCGGGCCAGCGGCGTGCGTAGGTCGTGTGAGACGCCTGCCAGCAGTAGCGCGCGCTCATCGTCCAGCGCTTTGCGGTCGGCGGCCATCTGGTTAAAGGCGCGCGACAGAGTGCGGATTTCTGTCGGGCCGTTTTCATCGACTGGTGCGGGCGTTGCGCCGCGACCCATTTGCGCGGCGGCTTGGGTCAGTGCGCGCAGCGGGCGATTAATTCGCGCCACGATCAGCACTGCGCCGCCCACCGCCAGCAGCAGCACCAGTGCGCCCCAGCCGATCCAGCGCAGGGATTCGTCGCTGGCCAGCCGCGATTCCGGCATCAGCATCCAGAAACTATCGCTATCGATATCAAAGCTGACCCAGATGCCTTCGACGCCATTGCGCGCCAGCGTGAATTTGGTTGCGGCGCCCAGTTGCCCGCGCAAATCGGCTTCTACAAATTCATAGAAACCGGTTTTGGGTAGCGGCGCCAGCGTTTCGCCCGGTTGCGCTACATGCACCTGCACGCCCTCGCGCTCTGCAATTTCACCCAGCAGGCTGTAGCGCTTGGATGGCTCGGCGGTGACCAGTGCCGCACGGGTGAGGTTAACCGTGCTGATGATCTGCTGCGATACCTGCCGCGCGCGCGGTTCGCGGGTGGACACGCGAAATATTTGCAGCCACGCCAGATGTGCCAGCACCAGCAGTATCGCGATCAGCAGCACGCTGCGCGCGAGCAGGGTTTGCGGCCAGAGGGTCACGGCTTGCAGGTCAAAAGGTCAAAAACTTTTAGCCACAGATGAACACAGATGAACACAGATAAGTTCAAAATCTTTAAGTCAACAGTTTGCACGCTATGTTTTCAGGGGCACGAATTTTGGGATTGCCGCTAAATCTGTGTTCATCTGTGTAAATCTGAGGCAAATGATTTTTACGGTTTATTGCTCTTGCCATCCGGAATAAACACATAGCCAAATCCCCAGACTGTCTGAATAAACACTGGTTTGGCGGGATCAGTTTCGATCAGTTTGCGCACGCGTGACACCTGCACATCGATACTGCGGTCGAACGCACCGGCTTCGCGGCCGCGCGCCATTTCCATCAGTTTGTCACGAGACAGCGGCGTGCGCGGGTGCTGCACCAACACTTTGAGCAGCGCGAATTCGCCACTGGTGACGGTGATTTCCGTGCCATTGCGGGTTAGAGCGCGAGTGCCCAGATTCAGGATGAATTCGCCGAAGATTGTGATTTCGGTATCGGTAGTGGGGGCGCCTGGCGGCGCGGCAACGGGACGCCGCCGCAGCACGGCCTGTATGCGTGCTACCAGCTCGCGCGGATTAAAGGGTTTCGGCAGGTAGTCGTCTGCGCCAACTTCCAGTCCGACGATGCGGTCGACTTCGTCGCCTTTGGCGGTGAGCATGATGATGGGAATGTTTTCGCTGGCGCCACGCAGCCGCCGGCAAATGGCGAGGCCGTCTTCGCCGGGCATCATCAGGTCGAGGATCAGCAAATCGTAGCGTTCGCGTGCCAGGTAACGATCCATATCGGCGGAACCCGCCACCGTGCGCACAGTGTAGCCTTGCTCGGTGAGATATTTGTTCAGCAGGTCGCGCAGACGCACGTCGTCGTCGACCACCATGATGCGGGTTTTGGTTTCACTCATGCTGTAATCCTAGCGTTTTTGCAGAGAATCGGGCCGGTTTTTATGCATCGTAACAAATTGTTACAAATGAGGAATTTGCTTTTGCGCGAGGGCTGCCTCATTTGCGGTTAAACGCGCTACGATAGGCGCAGGGAGTATCGAGGATAATGCAGCAACTTAGCGGTAAAAGTATTGTTGTAACAGTTGCTTACAAGATGCGCTCCGCTATTAACATTCTACTTACAACTTGGTGTGACCATGGGTCAACTTTGCAGAGGCGCTAACGTTTTTATCTGCAAGGGAACGCGATTTGTGCGTCACGCGAAACTGAAGCCGAAAGTAACAATCACATGAAGGATTGCTGGAACCAACTTAAAGCTACGACGAAAGCGCCAATGAAAACTTTGATGGCAGTCTTGATGCTGAGTGGTGTGTTGTCGACGGTACCTGCCGCAGTTGCGTGGGCGGGGCCTTTCGACGGCGCGTTATTCAGTGCTCAATATCAAGGTCAGGGTGGTGGCCGTGGTGGCTATGGTGGTCCCGGTGGCCCCGGTGGTTATGACCGGCAGCAGTTTCGTGATGCACGCAACGCGCAGCAGCCTCCTCAACAACCGAGGGAAATGCCGCGCGGACAACTGACACCCGACGAGCGCCGTCAGTTGCATCGTGATCTCGATAAGGCAAACCGCGAGCTGTATGGCGGTAATCGCCGCCGATCCATACCCGCAGACTAAGGATTGCATCATGAAAATTACCTTTAAAAACAAGTTGTTAGCAGTAGCATTCGCAGTGTTGATGCCGGCGTCAGCATATGCCGCTGACGGTGCGCCTGGTGGCCCTGGTGCCTTTGGTACCAAGGGCGCGTCGCCGGAAGAACGCAAAGCGCGTATGGAGCAATGCAAGGCAGACCCGGCAAAGTGTGAAGCCGACCGCCGCGCACGTTTTGAAAAAATGTGTGCGGAAAATCCTGAGCGCTGCAAGGAAATGAAATCCCGGCGCGAAGCACGCATGGCCGAATGTAAAGCCAGTCCGGAAAAGTGCCACGGCGATCGCATGGCGCGCATGGAGCAGATGTGCAAAAGCAACCCTGAGCGCTGCAAGGAAATGAAGGCGAACATGGAAAAGCGCCATGCTGAATGCAAAGCCAATCCGGAAAAGTGTCATAAGGAGCGTCAGGTACGTATGGAGCAACGCTTCCAAAGCGCAGATGCAGATGGCAACGGCATGATCAGCCGCGCCGAAGCAGCAAAAGGCATGCCGCGCCTGACGCGCCGTTTTGACCAGATTGACGCCAACAAAGACGGGCAGATTTCGCGCGACGAAATGGCTGCGGCACGCAAGGCCTTCCACGAGCGCCGCAAGCCGCGCCCGGACGCCAGCAAGATCTAACGTCTAACGGACGAATATCATGCGCAGGCTGCTCTTTCTTACAGCCACGCTGATAGCGGTAGTATGTGGTGGCGCAGTCAGCATCACGCGGGCTGCGCCACCGCATTTTGAAGTCATGCTGCTCGGATTCGATGCGGCGCGGCATTTGTTGTCGCGCACCGGATTTGCCGCAACGCCCGCCGAAATTGATACGTTTTCCCGGCTAACCCGCGAGCAGGCAGTCGAACGCCTGCTGGCCGCGACTGACAAGCCGCGCGTCACGCCACCGCCTGCGTGGGTGACTGAACCGGTAACGCCGGCATCGCAAGTGCGTACGATGAGCGTTGAAGAACGCCAGGCATGGCAGCGCCGTAACGTGGCGCGTGGCTTGGAGATGCGCGGTTGGTGGTTGCAGGAGATGGTTGCAACGCCCAGCCCGCTCACAGAAAAAATGGCGCTGTTCTGGCACAATCACTTTGTTTCCAGTCAACAGAAGGTGCGGCAACCGCAATATCTGTACCGGCAAAATGTGTTGTTGCGCGAACACGCGCTGGGCAGCTTTGGCCATTTTTTGCAAGCGATAGCGCGTGATCCGGCGATGGTGATTTACCTCGATAACGCGTCAAATCGGAAAGGCCAGCCCAACGAGAATTTTGCTCGCGAAGTGATGGAGCTGTTCACGCTCGGCGAGGGGCAGTACAGCGAGCGCGATATCAAGGAAGCCGCGCGCGCCTTCACCGGCTGGAGTATTGACGGTGAAAAAGGGGAGTTTTTGTTTCGCTCGTTAGCTCACGACGACGGCGAAAAAGCAGTGCTGGGCAGCATCGGCAATTTTGATGGCGATGCGGTGCTCGATATTCTGTTAGCGCAGCCGCAGACAGCGGAGTTTATTGTGCGCAAGCTGTGGCGCGAGTTTGTTTCACCTGAACCCGATGCCGTTGAAGTCAAGCGGGTAGCCAATGCGTTTCGTGATAGCCGATACGATATCCGCGTGGCGCTTCGCGCGTTGCTGAATTCGGATGCGTTCTACGCACCGAAATATCGCGCGGCTTTGGTGAAGTCGCCAGTCGATCTGGTGGTGGGCACATTGCGGCAATTTCAGTTTACAACAACGGATGTGCAGCCGTTTGCGCTCACGGTGGCGCAACTGGGACAAAACCTGTTCGCCCCGCCTAATGTAAAAGGCTGGCCTGGTGGAGAGGCGTGGATAAACTCAACGACTCTGCTCGCACGCAAACAGTTTCTCGACCGGCTGTTCAACGCCAGCGACATGCGTCCGGCGATGATGCTGGCTGCACCGCCATTGGCGAATCAGGCGGTGCAGGGCGCGCCCATCAATGCCATGCGGCAACGGCTCATGCGGGCGATGGCGGAAATCCAGTTCGACAGTCATGGCTGGTTGCAACGGGCGGGCAATGAACCGGCGCAGTTGCAGCGTGTGGTATTGGCAATGGCGCCACAGCATGCGCTGCCAGCGACGGCGACCGGCATCGACGTGATCCGGCGTCTGACGCAAGATCCGGTCTATCAGCTCAAATAGGTGCCTTGACCATGAATCGTCGCGACTTCTTGAGCGCTACCGCTGCCAGCAGCGTGCTGGCGTGGCTGCCGCAACCCGCTTTGGCGGCAGTAGATTACCGTAAGCTATTGATCTTAATAGAATTAAAAGGCGGTAACGATGGCTTGAACACGGTGATCCCGTACGCCGATGCGCAATACGCTGCGCTGCGTCCGCACATTGCGGTTGCCCGCGATCAGGTGCTGCAACTTGATGAATTTACAGGGCTTAATCCGTCACTATCGTCGTTGATGCCGCTGTGGAAAGCAGGTGAATTGGGGGTAGTGCAGGGCGTTGGCTACCCTGCGGGGAATCTGTCACATTTCCGGTCAATTGAAATCTGGGAAACGGCGTCGAAGAGTAATGAATACCTGCAGGAGGGCTGGCTGACGCGTGCGTTTGATCAGTCACCCGTTCCGCGCACCTATGCGGCAGATGCGGTGGTTGTCGGCAGTCCGGAAGTGGGGCCGTTTGCCGGTAATGGCACGCGGACCATTGCGCTGACCAATACCGAGCAGTTTTTGCAGCAGGCGCGTTTGGCGGTAGGCGCGGGTCAGGCCCACAACAGGGCGCTGAGCCACATATTGCGGGTTGAAAACGACATTGTGCAGGCTGCCGCCAACCTCAATACCAACCATGTGTTTCGCACCGCCTTTCCTCAAACCGGCTTTGGCAATGCCGTGCGCACAGCGTCGCAGGTCATCGCCAGCAAAGCCGGTGTGGCGGCGATCAAATTGTCGCTAAATGGCTTTGATACCCACAGCGGGCAAACTGGCACACACACCAATTTGCTCAAGACACTGGCGGACGGCTTGGCAGCCCTGAAGGCGGCCTTAAGCGAGCTGGGTCGCTGGGATGACACGTTGATCGCTACCTACGCTGAATTTGGCCGCCGCCCGCGTGAAAACGCCAGCGGCGGCACAGATCACGGCACGGCCAACGCGCATTTTGTTTTGGGCGGAGCGGTTAAAGGCGGGCTGTACGGCGCGCGTCCCGCATTTGACCGTCTGGACGGCAACGGCAATCTGCCGTTTGCGGTGGACTTTCGCAGCATTTACGCCACAGTACTGGAGCGCTGGTGGGGTGTGAGTGCGGTGGCTGCAATGCGCGGGCGCTTCACGACATTGGATGTTCTAAAAGCATAAAATTATTTAAAAACAGATAGTTACGATATTTCTTGGTGGTGATTATCGTAGCCAGTCAGATGCGTCGCGTGCGCAGTATTGGCGACGCTTGCGGCTCTATAATCTGGTCGCTATCAACAACTTGCTCGCATTACCTCTCGTGGAACGTTAGAATACGGATTCCGCTTGACTGTTCACTTTTTAAGCGGAATCCGAGATTTTCTATAAAAATCAGGGACGAAAGAGAGCACGATGCTAGCTACCCGGATACGCCAAAAAGACGGACTTTTTTATTTTGCCAGCTACCCGGCGAAAGCGGTACTGGAAAAAGCGCGATTTATCAGTCGATTTTACGGCGAGGGAGAGGAAATCGCTGCGCAGTCGGTGCCGCAAAATGATGAAATCGCACAATTCATCGCGCGCGTAGAGCGCAACGATGAGGCGTTTCAGCGCGGATTGTCGCGTGCCAAAGTCAAATCGCTGCGCAATTTTTACGAAATGGCGCAAAGTCAGCCGCCGATTCCCGGCACCGTGCTGCTGTTTACTTCGGAAACGCTAAAATTTGTCGCGCTCCCCGGTCAGGAAAGCATCGGTCACATGCAGGAGCCTGATTCCAAGTATTTGATTATTGACGGTCAGCATCGGCTTGCCGCGCTGCGTTTTTATCTCAAAGAACATCCGCAGGAAGCAGCCGCCATTAATGTGCCGTGTATCATTTTCGACGGTCGTAGCGAAGACTTCGCTGCCGAGATGTTCGTGATTATCAATTCCACCACCACGCGCATCAGCAAAAGCCACCTGATCGATCTTTACGAGCGCGTGTCGTGGGCAGATCCCGACAAACGCTTTGCCGCGCGCCTGGTAGAAGATTTATATCGCGAAAGCGATAGCCCGCTGCGTTATCGCATTAACCGTCTGGGTGGTCGCAGCCAGCTGGATAAATGGATATTGCAAGCTGAATTATTCAACGAACTGCATCGCTGGATCAGCACGGATTGGAAAAAAATCCGTTTAGTAACAAATAGTTATCGCGAAGGCGAACGTTACTACGAGGTGATTCGCGATTTCTTTAAGGCCGCCGAAAAAGTGTGGGGCGATTCGTGGGATCACGATGGTTACATGGTGACTAAACCTGTGACCATCAAAGCGATGATCCGCGTGTGTGCTGATCTGGCGCGCGCCGATGCCGACCCGCTGGATGGCCGTGCCAAGCGTTGGGAAGCCATACTACAGCCGTGGCGAGAACAAATGCGCTCGTTCCGATCTGAGGGTTTTTACGAGCGCTTTCCGGCAAAAGGGCAGATTGAACGCGTTGCACGCATTCATCGTGATCTTGCACGCTGGGCAAATATTGAAGTTAAGGCGAGCGCCAAGGCAACACTTTAATCACGGTTTAGCCGGTTTCCAGTTTTGCCATAGAGCGCGCGAGATTCTCGCGCGCTTTTTTTTCGAATTGCGATTTGAAGTGTGCGGTCGCGTAAATTCCTGGCCGGTCTAAAAAGCCCTTCAGAATTTTCCTGCGCGTACGGCGGAATAAGAAAGCGGGAACGAAGCTGTATTCTGCACGCACCTGATCTTCATACTGATCAAACCGTGTGGCATCCGCGCCCAGTATCGCGAGATCAATATCCACTAGCACTTTAGAATCCTGCGTATCGGGCAGGGCATTGTGGCAGGTGGCCATGATTAACGCGTGTACGCGTTCCTGAGCGTTACTCGCAATGTCGGCCTCGCGCATCACGCGCACAGCCCACTGGGCGCTTTGTGCTTCGTTGTCTTTGGCGCGAGCATTGTAAATTGCATCGTGAAACCACAGCGCAAGCTCCACTTCGTCCGCATGGTGACAGAGGCTGCGAGCGCCGTCGAAATGTGCCAGACAATCCAGGATATGTTGCGCCGTGTGATAGTAACGATGCGCTTCAGCGTATCGTGTAGCCAACGCTGCAAATGTGTCGGCAAGGGCGTTATCAGCCTGCCGCGCCGCACCCAGCCGCTGCCAAAGCTGTAGCCAGCGCTTTGCAGTAAACATTTGTTTTTATGGGTTTATTGCTTTGCCGCCGTGACCATGATTTCCACTAGAACGTTGGCGCCCAAACGTGCCTCCACGGTGGCGCGCGCAGGCGGGCGCGTCTGATCCACCCACGCCATCCATGCTTCATCCATCTGCGGCTTCAGCGCCATGTCAGTAACGTAGATCGTGGCGGACAGAATGCGCGACTTGTTACTGCCGCATTGGGCCAGTAGCGCATCGATTTGTCGCAGCACGTCCTGCGTCTGCGCTTTCATACCGACGCTCAGGTCTTCGGCCACTTGTCCGGCGGTATATATCACGCCGTTGAAATCAGTGGCATCCGACAGTTTTTTCATTGGTGTATGGTAGGTGATGTCGCTCATGAGCTTTACTCAAAATCAAAAAAATTATGGAACCAAAGATAAACACTGATGAACACAGCTAAAACCGATGGAGTTATTAACAAGTCAACCAAACATGTCCTAGTACGTTGTTAGGGCATGACGACACAAAGCATGAAGCACATACCGGCGGTAGCACAAGACGAACTTCGCAATCGGGTGATTGCCGCGTTAAATCGAGGCGTGACGCAGGCGCAGGCGGCG
>CANKUB010000040.1 GCA_947486575.1 Betaproteobacteria bacterium
CATATCCCGGTCAAGAATCACGATACTGCGACGCTCAACGCGAATCAGGCAGCGTTGCTCAAGCTCTTTCATTACCCGACTCACCATCTCACGCGAGGCCCCGATCATGCGCGCCATTTCCTGCTTGGCGGGGGCGCGAACCACCACCAGTTTGCCGTCTATTTCCTGCGCCACATCAATCAGCAGACGCGCCACACGGCCCGACACATCCACCAGCGCCAGACTTTCGATTTTGCGATCCGCCGCACGCAGGCGCTTAACCAGATTGCGGATCACCAGCATGGCGACTTCGGAATGGTCTTTCACGCACGTCATAAAACCGGCTTTACCCAGACGCAACATTTCGCAGGGTTCCAGCGTTAAAACGCTGGCCGAACGCGGTTGATCGTCGAGTATGCCCATCTCACCGAAAAAATCCTGCGGACCCATGAAACCCAGAATCACTTCGCGACCGTGATCGTCGGTGAGCACCACTTTTGCCTTGCCTGACAACATCACATAGAGCGAATCTGTCTCCTCGCCCGCGTGCATGATATAGACGTTACGCGCGAAACTGCGATGCTGAACGTAGGTAAGCAGCGTTGTGATCTGCTGATCCGAAAACGATGCAAACAATGACACCGATTTCAATACTGTCGGATTGATTTTAAAGTTTATCGCCATGACGTTAACCCGCCCCTCGCTGTGGTGATGCTCTGGACCTGCAGCCTGACGCCTACAGAATACCGCGTAGTCTGCCAGAACCGTGGCATTACGTCACGATAGTTGGAGCAACCCGCCTCGACACCCGGTCACGCAACCTGCTACATTCGCGCTTTTCCCGAAAACTCACTGAAATCTCCCCTGAAATCATGACTGAAACTACTCGCCACTGCCGCCTGCTGATTCTGGGCTCAGGCCCCGCTGGCTATTCTGCCGCCGTTTACGCTGCCCGTGCTAACCTGAAACCCGTGCTGATTACCGGAATGGCGCAGGGTGGTCAACTGATGACCACCACCGAAGTCGATAACTGGCCCGCTGATGTTGACGGCGTGCAAGGCCCCGAATTGATGGAACGCTTTTTAAAGCACGCTGAGCGCTTCAACACCGAAATCGTTTTCGACCAAATTAACACCGCCAAGCTCAAACAATCGCCGATTACCTTGATCGGCGACAATGCCACCTACACCTGTGACGCATTGATCATCGCCACCGGCGCATCCGCCATGTACCTGGGCTTGCCGTCTGAAGAAAAATTCATGGGCAAAGGCGTATCGGGCTGCGCCACCTGCGACGGGTTTTTCTACAAAGGGCAAGAAGTTGCCGTAGTAGGCGGCGGTAACACCGCGCTCGAAGAAGCGCTGTATCTCACCAACATCGCCAGCCACGTGACGGTGGTGCATCGCCGCGATAAATTTCGCGCCGAAGCGATCATGATTGATAAATTGAAGGAACGCGCCGCATCAGGCAAAGCCACGATTCTGTGGGACAACACGCTGGACGAAGTGGTGGGCGACAACAGCGGCGTTACCGGCATGAAAGTTAAGAACGTCAAGACCGGCGTTGTGACAGAAAAAAAACTGCAAGGCGTATTCATCGCCATCGGTCACAAGCCCAACACCGATATTTTTGCTGGTGAAGTCGATATGAAAAACGGCTACATCATTACAAAATGCGGCCTTGAAGGTAACGCCACCGCCACCAGCGTGGCGGGCGTTTTTGCAGCGGGCGACGTGCAGGATCACGTGTATCGTCAAGCTGTTACCAGCGCAGGAACGGGCTGCATGGCGGCGCTGGATGCACAAAAGTATCTTGAGGATAAGGGTTTGATTTAGCCGGTGTGAAGTGTGGTATATGAGGTGAGGCGTGAGGTGAGCCGTGACGAAGCGACCGCAGCAGCAAGATCGTGCAGAATTGCTCGGCGAACTACTGCCTGACGTAACCCCGTTGCCGCGCCTGAACCGTGCGCCGTTGGTTAAAATGCGACCCGCGCCAGCGCCATCGCAACGGCTGCGTAATGATCACGCAGTGCTGGTTGAATCGTTAAGCGACACCGATCCGTGGGAAGCCGGTTTTGAAATTGGCGACGAACTTAAATTCCTGCGCGACGGCCTTGCCAGCGACACGCTGCGCAAACTGCGGCGTGGTCATTGGTTGATACAAAACGAGCTGGATTTGCACGGCATGATCGTCGCCGAAGCTCGCCCGGCGCTGGTGGCATTTTTAAACGAATGCCTGCACGACGGACTGCGCTGCGTGCGCATCATCCACGGCAAAGGGCTTGGTTCGAAAAACGGTGAGCCGGTATTGAAGCGCAAAGTCTGTGGCTGGCTAATGCAGCGCGACGAAATTTTGGCGTTTTGTCAGGCGCGTCGCACCGAGGGTGGTGGTGGCGCGGTGGTGGTGCTGTTGCGGGGTGCTAAACGTTAGGCGCAAAAAGCTAGCCGCGAAACTGTTGTAATCGGTGCGTAGAGAATCCCATTATTCCGAACCAAATACTACGTTGCCCGGTACGCTGCATAGACATGGTCAAAGACTTTGGCTGCCGCTGAAAGCAACTCGTCATCGCGCCGCGCTTTGTTGCGTGCGCCTTTGAGAATCATCTCAAGCCCTTTGGCGTCGTCAACCGGGATACCGCCGACATCGAGGAAGTGAATAGCTGCTGCGAGTTGGCTCAGGGCCGGATCACCGTCGAGGCCGAAACTGGCAAGCAGTACCTCGAACGTCACCCTATTGCCAACATGCGTGAAGTCGGCACCGTCGAAATCGAATCCCAGAGCATCCTTGGGTCGATCTTTAGGTTTGTCGATCCACACAAACCGCGCCTTGCGATCAACGAAGCGTTTGATGAACCACGCACTGGCCAGGCGGTCTATCCACGGGTTTTTCCGCGTAGCCCAGACTCGTCGCTGATAGTTTCCGGTATTCAGGCGCGGTATCCTGCCTTTCGCCTTGCGCGGCTCATTCGTGGCAAATAGATTTTGCATGACGCGTTCAAGGCTCGCCAGCGCGTCTTGCGCCTGTCTTTTCGCTTGGCCGGGGTAAAAATCGATCTTGATAATCAGCTGAAATGCGCGATGCAGGCGCTTCATGAGCAATTCCGCCTGCGGCTGTTGCAGGCGAGCCAGCGATTTTTCTGCTGCGTGGATTTGTATAATGAGTGATGCGTAATCGCTGGTTCTGTCAAAGAGCTGGCGAGCCCACGCTGATTGAAAGCTTGACTTGAAATTCATCTCGACCGTCATCGCAAAACCACCGGCGGCTTTTACGTCAGATTCGATATCAGCGAAATTCGCTTGTTGCGCCGTGCGGACGGGCAGCAAATACACGCCGTCCCTGATTACGCCGCAACCCATGCCGTGCAAGGCGCGCCAGATACGCATCCGCACTGTCTTGTTGCTGGATGGAAGGCTTAATACCAGTGCGATAAAAATGGATGATTTCATTGTAGTATTTACTACATAGTAGTAGTTATTTCTACAAAATACAATTATTTGTAAGTTATTGAAATAAATAGATTAATTTTATTTATGCGTCAGATAAATGCTAAATTTGCATAATCGAAAGCGTCTATTTGATAAACTATCTTGACCGTAAAGACCCGCTAATTTAAAGTCGCGGCCTGTGAGTTCGTGATATTTTTTTCTCGACTCAGCCGGGTACCCCTAACAGATGGCAGCCGCCCGGTAATTAAAGACACTTCTGTCTCAAGTGCTGCTCCAGTCCCAACGGGATAGGAGCGCGCATGAAATATAGAAGTGGTTTAATTCCTCTCGTAGTTATTGTGGCCGCCACGAGTATCGGCTGCAGCGATCCGTTATCCGCTCCGGCCAGTGCCAGAAGCGAGGCTCCAGCTACTCGTTCCAGTAAAGACCGGTATGAAGTCGCGGCGCAGGATATGGCGCCGTACGGTGCCCTGCTAAAAGCGCATGAGCAGGGCGAGCAGCGCGCGCTGCGTTTCAAAGTGGATGTTGTGCGCAATCGGTTGTGGGTGCTTGGCCTCAAACACGTCTATGTCTACGACATCACCGCAAAGCACTTGATTCGGCGCGTAGCGTTACCCAATGGGTCTACCGCCGGATTTGTGTGTTCACCCGACTTGGCCCTGGATCGATCTGGCGCTGCTTTTATTTCCAGCAACGTCGAATCAAAACTGTGGAAAATCGATGCCGAAGATTTTGGCATTCAAGCGCAAGAAATTACTCTGCGTGCAGGCGCGAACCGGGACATCGGTTTTGGTGCGCTGACGTTTGTCGAAGATGGTGTGCTATATGCACTGACTGCCCATGAAGGTTCGCTTTGGCGAATCGACCTCACGACATTGCGCGCCAACGAAGTAGCGCTATCAGAGCGCTTGTTAAATACCTGCATATTGACTGCACCGGTTCAGCGCACACAAAGCGGATTCCCCATTTTGTGTGCTACCGCTGGGAAGCAATTCCGGCAGATTGCGATAGCCCCCGATTTCACCAGCGGGCACGTCGCAAATAAGAAATGTCCTTCTTAACTTTTTTGATGGAGATGAGTTATGACAATGAAGCATGCTGGTTATATTGCTCTGCCGGAACATCGCGGCGAGGGCGGTTTTGACCATGCCGACATACAGGTGCCCTCGTCCCGCCTCTACGTTGCGCATACCGGCAACGATGCGGTTGACGTGATCGACATCGAATATGATCGATACCTTGAGTCGATAACCGGACTCACCGCCGTGGCGGGTGCGCTGGTGTCGGAAGCGCGTGGACTGGTTTTCACATCCAATCGCGGCGAGAACACGGTCTCGGTGTTTGCGCCCCATGCCGAGCGCGGCGCTTTCAAGATCGCCGTAGGCGTGAAGCCGAACGGACTCGCGTTTGATCCAGCTCGCGGCACGCTGATCGCCGCGAACGTCGGCGACCCGGAGATAGCGGATTCACATACGGTGTCGGTGCTGGATATCGCACGCCGGGAGCGCATCGCCGAAATCAAAGCGCCCGGTCGCACGCGATGGGCGATTTATCATCCGGCGCTCGACATGTTCTTCGTCAATATCGCATCCCCGGCGCGAATTATCGCCATTGATGCCCGTGACCCAACCAAGATAGCTAAGGCGTATGAAGTTCCGGCAGCAGGCCCACACGGCTTGGATTTCGATCCGGCCACAGGGCGCTTATTGTGCGCCTGCGATGCCGGTGTGCTGATTGCACTTGACGCATCGTCAGGCCGTGTACTTGGCGAGGTTCCTCTTAGCGGTGGCCCGGACGTGATTTTCCTTCACCCCTCGATGAACCGTTTGTATGTAGCCATCGGCGACCCGGGGGTGATAGACGTTATCGATATCGGCACGATGCGCCGGGTGGAAACTGTGCCAACAGAGGCAGGGGCGCACACCTTCGCGCTCGACCGCAAGCGAAATAAAATTTATGTGTTTTTACCGCAGTCACATCGTGCGGCAGTATTTGTCGATACGAATATTCAATAACAAAGGAAGCTGGGCGACGAGCGCGTCGTTCAGGCCGCGCTGCCCAAGATCGCGCGCTAAACGTGAAGGAGCGAGAGCTACACGCGGGCCAACCGTTTCTGATTGGCGACACAGTCACGCTCTCGGATTTTCATGGTGCCGTGCTTGATCTCGCTGGCGCGGACTGATAAGGGCCGCGCGATGCTCGAACGTTATCCGCTGGTGATGGGCTGGCGTGAGCGTATGGCAACTCGATAGCGTTAAGTGGTTTCGTACTGCGCAACCATCACGCAAGCCCATCGAACACGCGCGGCGGTGAGTAACAGCGCATCGGCTTGGTGTTCTGGCCAAAGTCCTGAGTCGCACCTTGTCTCATCTCAACCCGCCATAGATCGGGCAGGATACGATAAAAAGCGGCACCGAATCAAGCCAGCACTTCTAAAAGAATGATTGCCGCAGAGAGGAGCATTTCATATGCCGCACCTTACGTTAAATCGCCGCCTCGTCCGTCTCGCCCGTGCGTATGCGCAACACTTGATCGACACTGGAGACAAATATCTTGCCGTCACCAATTTTGCCGGTGCGCGCGGCTTTGACGATGGCTTCAATTGCCTGATCGAGTAATTTATCGCCGACGACGACTTCCACCTTAACTTTTGGCAGAAAATCCACCACGTATTCCGCGCCGCGATATAACTCGGTGTGGCCCTTTTGTCGACCGAAACCCTTTACCTCGGTTACGGTCAGTCCGCTCACGCCAATTTCGGACAGTGCTTCACGCACTTCGTCCAGTTTGAACGGTTTGAAAATGGCTTCGATTTTTTTCATGGCAATTCTCCCAGCTCAGGTACGATTAAGACTCAAGAATAGCACAGCCCGTTACACATACGGCGGACGAAACTTGTTGGTAATCGGATAACGCCAATCCTTGCCAAAACCCCGCGCGGTAATACGTATGCCCACCGGCGACTGGCGGCGCTTGTACTCTGAAATATGTATGAGTTTGACCACCCGTTCGACATCGGCGCGCGCATAACCTTTGGCGATAATATCGCGCGGGCTTTGGTCGTTTTCCACATACGCTTCCATGATGGCATCGAGTATTTCGTACGGTGGCAGGCTATCCTGATCTTTTTGATCGGGGCGCAGTTCCGCCGACGGCGGACGATCAATCACCCGCTGCGGAATCACCGGCGAAAGCGTGTTGCGGTAATTCGACAGGCGATACACCATCAGCTTATTGATGTCTTTAAGCACCGCGAAACCGCCCGCCATGTCGCCATACAGCGTGGCGTAACCCGTGCCCATTTCACTCTTGTTGCCGGTGGTCAACACAATCGCACCGGTTTTGTTCGACATCGCCATCAGCAGCACGCCGCGGATGCGCGATTGCAGATTTTCCTCGGTGGTGTCTTCTTTCAAGCCTTTGAATTCATCTGCCAGCGTTTGTTGAAACACATCAAATAATGGCTTGATGGCGATTTCAACATAGCGCACTTTCAGCGCGTCGGCTTCCGCGCAAGCATCTTCGCGGCTCATGCCCGCCGTATATTGCGAGGGCATCATCACCGCCTTCACGCGATCCGCGCCCAAGGCATCGGCAGCCACTGCAAGCGTCAACGCCGAATCTATGCCACCGGAAAGTCCCAGCAGGATGCCAGGGAAACCGTTTTTATTGACGTAATCGCGCACACCCAACACCAGCGCCTGATACACCTCGGCTTCCAGTGTCTGCGCAGGTGCAATTTTGCCGGGCTGCGGCACCCCACCTGAAATATCAATAAAATCAATAGCTTCCGTAAACGAGGCGGATAGATGCGTGAGCTTGCCTGCGGCGTCCATTGCGAACGACGCGCCATCAAACACCAACTCATCTTGCCCGCCTACCTGATTGGCAAAAATGACTGGAATGCCGGTTTCAGCCGCGCGCTCGCGCACCACTTCGTAGCGCGTTTGCTGCTTGTTCATGTGGTACGGCGAGGCGTTCAGCACCAGCAACACTTGTGCACCTGCCTGTTTGGCGGCAATGGCAGCCGGCTCTTCCCATACGTCTTCGCAGATATTCACGCCGAGGCGCAGGCCCTCGTGCTCGAACACGCAGGGTACAGCGCCTGAGTGAAAATAGCGCTTTTCATCGAACTCTTTGTAGTTGGGCAACTCGCGCTTGAGGTAGGTGGCGAGGATTTTTCCGTCGCGCAACACCGACGCCGCGTTGTAGCGCTTGCCGTCTTGCTTGTGCGGATGTCCTACCACCAGCGTTATGTCCGTGACCTTACGCGCAAGGCCTGCCACCGCTGCATCGCAGGCATCACAAAAATCGTCGCGCAGCAGCAGGTCTTCCGGCGAATAGCCGCAGATCGCCAGTTCCGTGGTTAGCAGGAGTGAAGCGCCGCCTGCGCGCGCCCGCGCGGCGGCATCGGTAATTTTCGCGGCATTGCCATCGATATCGCCGACCGTGTAATTGAGTTGAGCAATCGCAATTTTCATGGCGCTACTATATCATCGGCAGGCATAAATTTCGCCTCCCTGAATACACTCGCAGCCTGGAATCACCCTTGACCGTTGAAATTGTATCCACGCTGGCCGCTATCGACCCGGCGCAATGGAACCGTCTCACCAGCGGCAATCCTTTCCTGCGACACGAATTCCTGCATGCCCTGCACGAAACCGGCTGCGCCTCTGATCACAGCGGCTGGTCGCCACGCTTTCTGGTGGCGTTTGAAGGCCAGCGGCTTACCGGCGCCATGCCGCTTTACGTTAAATCACACTCGCGCGGTGAATATGTATTCGATTGGGCCTGGGCCGATGCCTATCAGCGGCACGGCCTCGAATATTATCCCAAGCTCTTGTGCGCGATTCCGTTCACACCGGTGAGCGGGCCCCGCATTCTTGGCGAATCGGAAAGTGTGATCGAATCTCTCGCGTCAAAAGTGCTGGATGTTGCGCGCGAAAGCAAAGCCTCATCGCTGCACTGCTTGTTTCCACCCGATGATCAGACACAACGTCTGGCGGGCAAAGGTATGATGGTGCGCCACGGTGTGCAGTTTCACTGGGTGAACGAGGGCGACGCCACGTTCGACGAATACCTCGCGCGCATGAATCACACCAAGCGCAAGAAAATCAAACAGGAACGACGCAAAGTTATCGAAGCGGGCATCAGCTTTCGCTGGCTGGAAGGCGCAGCCATCACCGAAGCGGATTGGTCATTCTTCGCGCGCTGTTACACGCGCACCTACCGCGAGCATCACAATACGCCGTATCTCAACGAGGCATTTTTTCAGCGCATTGGTAAAACCATGCCGGAGAATATGTTGTTGATTGTCGCCGAGCGCGACTGCAAGCCTATCGCGGCATCGTTCAACGTGCGTAGTGCTGATCGTTTATATGGCCGCTATTGGGGCGCGATAGAACATCACCCCATGCTGCATTTTGAAGCGTGTTATTACCAGACCATTGAATATTGCCTCGCACGTGGCCTCGCAGTTTTTGAAGGCGGCGCGCAGGGCGAACACAAAATGGCGCGCGGTTTGATGCCGGTGCAAACGTCGTCCGTACACTGGCTGGCGCATCCGCAATTCGCCGAAGCGGTCGAAGCATTTCTTGCGCGCGAGACCCAAGGCATCGATCATTACATCGACGAATTGCGCGAACGCACGCCGTTCGCCGCTCACCCGTTGCCGTAAGTCCACTCTTCATGCAGCCAACCACTTTTATCGAACGCCTGCGTGGCAATCTCATGGGCGGCATCACCGCTGCCGTGCTGAGCGTGCCTACCTGCGTGGGTTTCGGCATACTCGCGCTGGCGCCGCTCGGCGCGGAATTCATTCAGCACGGTGTGCTCGCGGGTCTGTATGCGGCAGTTTGCGGTGGCCTGGTGTCCGCTGTCGGTGGACGCCAAAACACCGTCATCTACTCACCGCGCGGCATTGTCACATTTTTGATCAGTGCGCTGGTGGCGCAAAATCTGACTGGAATGGCGCATACGCAGGCTGGCATACGCGATCCGGATATGCTGATGGCGCTGGTGTTTTTAATGGTGTTTCTCGCCGGTGCGCTGCAAACGCTGTACGGCATCATGAAATTCGGCGTGTTCGCAAAATATCTGCCTGCGCCTGTTCTGGCGGGCTTCCAGGTTGCCGGCTCACTGCTGATATTTGTCGCGCAGGTGCCCGTGGTGCTGGGCTTGCCGGCGCACATGGGTCTCGCCGATTTGCCCATGCACTTGAACGCCATACAGCCCTGGACACTCGCGCTGGGCGCATTGACGGGTGTGGCCATGCTGCTGATTCCCCGATTCGCGCCAGCGCTGCCATCGAATATCGCCGGGCTCATCGTGGGCACCGCTGGCTTTTACGTACTGCTCGGCTTTGGCCTGGGTGACGCGCTGGGCCCCTTGATCGGCGCAATAAACTGGTCGTGGCCATCACCGCATTTTTTCATGCGATTCGCCGATATCCTGACGTTCCCGGAATATCAGCCGATGATCATTCCTGTGCTCACCGGGGCCGCCAGCTTGTCGGTGATCAGTTCGCTGGATACTTTACTGGGCGCACGCAATGCCGAGCGCCGGCTCGGCCTGCGGCTTGAAGGCAATCGTGAACTGTATTCGCAGGGACTCGCAGGCATGCTGGCCGCGGGCTTCGGCGGCATCTCCACAGGCATCAACATGAATGCCAGCCATGGCAATCAAAGCAGCGGTGGCACGGGGCCCGTTTCCATCCTGTGTTATGTCGCGCTCATTCTTAGCGGGCTGTTGCTGCCGGTGATCAGCATCATCCCGCGGGTGGTTATTGCCAGCATGATGATCGCTGCGGCTGTTCAGCTTTTCGATCGCTGGACGCTCGACATGCTGCATAAAGTGGTGCGTGGCCGTGCTGACAATCGCGCGGGCGTGGCTGCCGATCTGGCGATAGTGGCCATCGTCGCAATACTCGCCATCGTCGCCAACATTGGTCTTGCGGTGCTGATGGGGTTTGTGGTGACCATCGCGATGTTCTTGCTGCGCATCAGCAAATCTGTCATTCGCCGCGAGTACACCTGCGACGCCGTGCATTCACGCAAAATGCGTGATCCCGCGCAGATGGCGGCACTGGCCAGTCATGGGAGGCAGATTACCGTGATCGAACTCGAAGGCCCGGTATTTTTTGGTACGTCAGACACCCTGGGTGCTCGCCTTGAGGCGCTGCGCACCAGCGGCGCCACGCATATTATTCTTGATATCAAGCGTGTCAACGAGATGGACAGCTCCGGTGCGCGCGTCATCCTGCAGGGCTATGACCGGCTGGTACAGGTTGGCAAACAATTGGTGCTGAGCGGCGCCGCTGATCGTGGCGACATCACCGGCATGCTGCGCGATACGGGCGTGTATACCGCGCTGGGCACTGGCCACCTGTTCGCCGACGCCGATGCAGCGCTCGAATGGGCCGAAGATCGCGTACTGGCGACGCAGCCTGGCACAGGCGCCAGCGCTGGTGATTACCCGATGCACCGCTTCGATGCCTGCGCCGGAATGACCGACGCCGAACTCGGCGTCATGCAAACGGTGCTCACGCGTCACACCTGGAAGCAGGGCGAGGTGGTATTCCACGAAGGCGATGCCGGCGACGAACTCTTTATGATCGCGCAGGGCGCTGCCAGCGTGCGCATTCATATCCCCGGCGAAAATCGCACCATGCGGCTGGTAACGTTTTCGCAGGGCACGCTGTTCGGTGAACTCGCGTTACTTGACCGCGAAGCGCGCTCGGCCACTATTGCGGCTGACACTGATCTGGTTTGTTATGTCATGTCCTACGACAATTTCAGGCGCTTGAGTGCGGAGCATCCGTCCATTGCCATCAAGCTCATGACGAACCTGGGCCGCGAATTAAGCAGTCGCCTGCGCCGGGCGAATCGCACCATTTACCAACTCGAAGGCTGATATAGTAGCGCTTCTCAACTCTCGCTTACTGAGCGTTTTCATGAAATTTTGCAGTAATTGTGGCGCAACCGTCTCCCACAAAATACCCGCGGGTGACTCGCTGCCACGCTACGTGTGCGACGCGTGCAAAACCATTCACTACCAGAACCCGCGCATGATCGTGGGCTGCGTGCCGGTGTGGGAAGACAAAGTATTGTTGTGTAAACGTGCCATAGAACCGCGCCACGGTTTGTGGACGGTGCCTGCAGGTTTCATGGAAAACGGTGAAACGCTAGGGGCAGGCGCTGCGCGTGAGACCCTCGAAGAAGCCTGCGCGCGTGTTGAAATCGGCGCGCTCTACGCGGTGTATAACATCCCGCACGTGAACCAGGTCTATCTGCTGTTTATGGCGAAACTGCTTGATCTGGATTTTCATGCGGGTGAAGAATCGCTCGAAACGCGCTTGTTCCGTGAAGACGAAATCCCGTGGGATCAACTCGCCTTTGCCACCGTGCGCAACACGCTCACACACTATTTTAGCGACCGTGCGCGCAATCACTTTGGATTTCATCTGGGGACGATAGAGCGACCGCCAGCACGCTAACAGTCGTTTAAATTATCAATAAAAACAAATAGTTACGCCGATGATCATCATGCCGCCCGCAGCGCATCCACAATATTCAGCCGCGCCGCACGAAACGCCGGTAGAAATCCTCCGATAAACCCCATCGTTCCCGCAAACAACAGCGTCTTGACGGCGATATCGGGTGTCAAAATAAATCGAAACGACAAATCTGCGAAGGTCTGAAAGTTGATCGTCGAAAACGACGCCAACTGCATCAAAGAAGCCAGCGCCAGTCCGATCAGTCCGCCCACGCAGCCCAGCAGCATGGCCTCGGCCATAAACGCCCACAGCACCGCGCCCTGACGGAAACCCAGCGCACGCAGGGTGCCGATTTCGCCGACGCGGCTGGCGACCGACGCATACATGGTAATCATGGCGCCGATCATCGCACCGATGGAAAAAATCACCGAAAGCGTCAGGCCCAGCACATTGATGAACGTAGACAGCGCTTTGGATTGATCGCTGTAAAACGTTTGTTCGCGCTTCATCTCTTGTGTGAGGCGTGGGTCTTCACCGACATCCGCACGAAATTTATCGAACCGATTCGCATCGGCGAGCCGCACCACCATCGCCGAGTACACGTTACGTCTGAAGCCTTGCATCAGTTGCTCAACGTCACCCCACACTTCAGAGTCAAAGCCGCTGCCGCCACCATCGAACACGCCCACTACCGTCCACTCGCGCTGCGCAAATTTCAGATGCTGACCGATGCCGGTGTTGGCAAAACGCGCTGCAATACTGGAGCCCACGATAATTTCGGATGTGCCCGGCTGAAACAGCCGTCCGGCCTTGATTTTGACCTGCGGACGCAGTGTAAAGCCCATGCCGGAGGTACCGCGTATCACCACGTTGGATGGCTTGTCATCACCCGCGCGCAGCAGCGAGATCAGCACCACGGTTTCTTTTGACACCATGCGACTCCCCTGTGCGTTGATTGCCACAGCCGGGTGCATTTCAATAATACCCGCTTGATCGCGCGCTATACCGCTCTGGATTTCGGTCTCCGCGCCCTTGCGGATTATCACCGCGTTGTCGAGTTCGCCGGTCGTAACCAGTGTGCGCTTCAAGCCCTCATCCATCATCAGCACCGTGGCAAACACAAACGTTACCAGCGCAAGCCCGCCTGCTGTCAACGCCGTGGTGAGACGGCGCGCCCATAAATTGCGCGCAACATAATTGAGGGGGATCGCCATACCCGTTCAGCCCGCAGCTCTCAAGCCGTCGACAATGCGTACGCGCGACGCCTGCACCGCAGGCACGATCGCCGCCACCACACCCACCGCCAGCGCACACGCCACCTGCGCAACCACAGTCGCATGCGACACCGCGAATATCGGGAAAATGCCGCCGGCGGTTTGCTTGAACGCAGCGGCCGCATGCGGCGTCAGCCACAATCCCGCGCCACCGCCCACCACGCAAATCGCCATTGACTCGCCCAGTATCAGCCATGCAATAAAGCCGGGGCCGAAACCCAGCGCTTTCAGCGTGGCGTATTCCGCTGTGCGTTCGCGCGCGCTCATCGCCATCGTGTTCGCCATCACCGCCAGAATAATCAGTATCACCACATAAGACACCACGCGAATCGCAGCAATGATTTCATTCGACATCGACACAAACGCCAACTGAAACGCCTGCTCGGTTTCGGTGAGCGTTTCCGCCACCGAGTTTTGAAACTGTGCATCCACCAGTCGCGATACGGCTGCTGCGCGATCCGGCGCATCAATGCCCACCACAAATACACCCGTTTGATTGGCTTTGCGTGTCGGGCGCTGCACCAGCCACTCGTTGAGATACTCCCAGTGAAACAGCAGGTGCCGCGTGATTTTGGTTTCGTCTGAGCCTTCAAATATGCCGCGCACCACAAACTGCCAGTCGCCGGGATAAATGCTGCCGCGTATCGGGATCACATCACCCACTTTGAAGCCGTATTGATCCGCCAGTTGACGCCCGATGAGCGCGCCTTTGCGGTCGCGCGCCCATGCCAGACGCTCGGCAGGCGACAGCAAATATTCACCATATAAATCAATGTAATTCTCAGTCACTGCAAACTGCGGGAAAAAATTCTTCGGCTCTTTATAAATGCCGCCAAACCACGTCGAGCGCGCCACGGTGGTGACACCCTCAACGCCTTTGATGCGCGATTCGTAACTGATCGGCAGCGTAAACGCGAGCGAGATCGAACTACGCGTAATCAATCGCGTTTTCGATGCGGCATCGGCACCGGCGTACCAGGCATCCACCACGGTTTGCAGCAGACCGTAGGCAAGCACGGCAATCAACAAGCCCAGCACCGTCAGTCCAGTGCGGATTTTGTGGCGCAGTGCGTTTCGTATGATGAGTTTCAGCGTGTGCATTGCGCCCCATCAAATAACGGGTGGTTGCAATATCAACTCACCCTTATCCAGGTACACCATGCAGCGCGCGGTTTTTGCGGCAAAGGCGTCGTGCGTCACCATGACTATTGTGGTATCCAGCTCCGTGTTCAGCCGTTGCAGCATGGCCAGAATATCGCTCGCTGATTGACGATCCAAGTCGCCAGTGGGCTCATCGGCGACAATCAACACCGGGTCGGTAATCACTGCGCGCGCAATCGCCACACGCTGCTGTTGCCCCCCTGACAGTTCAGACGGGTAGTGATCCGCCCGATCCGACAGCCCGACCATCGACAGCGTAAGTTCCACACGTTCGCGTCGCTCAGCGCGTGTGAGATTCGTCAACGTTAGCGGCAACTCAATGTTTTCATAGGCGCTTAATACCGGCATCAGGTTATAAAACTGAAAAACAAATCCGACATTGTGTGAGCGCCAATCGGCCAATTCGCCTTCGTTCAGCACAGTGATGTCCAGCCCGCCCACGCGCAGCATGCCGCTATCGGGCTTATCAATACCGGCAATCAGATTCAGCAACGTGCTTTTGCCGGAGCCGCTGGGACCCATCAGTGCGGTGAATTCGCCGCGCTGAATGTCGAGCGTGATATTGGTCAGCACTGGCACGATTTGCCCGCCCCGGTGATACGATTTCACCAGATTGCGAATCTCGATGACTGGCTGTGTCGCTGGCATGCTTACACGCAAGCGAATTACTTCGCCGCCACGGAAACCGCTGCACCATCGTGCAGTCGCTCGCTGGGCTTCAGCACCACTTTGTCGCCGGGCTTCAAGCCTTGCTTCACCTCCAGCGCTTCGCCATACGTTGCACCGGTGACAATCACAGTTTCCATGGCCTTGCCGTCGCTAACCACATAAACCACTTTGCGTCCTGCGCGTTCGGTGAGTGCGGCAGGTTGCACTACGGTGCGCGGCGCGCGTTCGGATTCCGCTGTTTCTCTCGACAAAAACGCTACCTTGGCACTCATCTCCGGCAGCACGCGTGCGTCTTTGTCGACAAAACGCACTTTCACATTCACGGTCGCCTTGGCGCGATCAATGGTTGGCACGGTGCGTGTAACCACGCCGCGAAAGCGTTCGCCCGGCAGTGCATCGAGTTGAATTTCGCACGGTTGTTCGATTTTGACTTTGCCGACGCTGGCCTCTGAAACATCCGCCTCGACTTCGAGCGTACTCATGTCGGCCATCGTCACCACGGCCGCCTGCGAGCCGGTAGCCGACGAAAATGGCGTTATCACATCGCCGACATTGGCATTTTTGGTGAGCACTACGCCATCAAACGGCGCGCGTATCTGCGTTTGATCTACACTCACCTGCGCCGAACGCACATTCGCTTGCGCTACTGCAATCGACGCCTTGAGTCCGGCAATCGCGGCCTGCGCTTTTTCCACACGCGCCACTACCGTATCGTGCGCGGCAGCAGAGACGAAATTCTTTTTCAGTAAATCACTCGAACGTTCCAGCGCCCGCTGCGCGTCACGCATCTCGGCGTCGCCTTGCTGCAAATTGGCACGGGCGAGATTGACGTTCGCCTGCGCTTGCTGCAGGGTGGCCAGCACGTCCTTGTTTTCCAGACGTGCCAGCACCTCGCCTTCGCGTACAGCGCTGCCTTCGCGCACGCCCAGCCATTCCAATCGCCCGGTCGCCTTGCTGGCAACTGCTGCCTTGCGTTGCGCCACCACATAACCGGTTGCGTTGAGCAACGTGTTGGCCTGCGACGGATACGCTTGCGTGATGACCGCAACTTCAACCGCAATCGCGGCCCGCCCGCTGTAGTAAACGTAGCCCGCTGCGCCGCACGCGCCTAAGATCAGGAGCAGCACCCACAATCCCCAGCGGCGCCTGCGACGCGAGTTGGGAGCAGCGCTGCGGTCTATACGCAAGCGTAAAAGATCCTGTGGAGGGCTTTCAGTGGGCATATTAAAATATCAATTAAAACAATAGGTTATATGTGGTTGGCGACTGTCAGTGTAACAGATTGCTGCGGCGCGGCACGATAGCCGGGTTTGCGCGTAGCGCACCTTCAGTTAAAGTCGCGAACACCTTATTACGCCAATTGGAGAGTTGCCAGTGATAAACGTTCGACCCACGGGCGCAGTGCTCGGTGCTGAAATTCTGGGTGTTGATTTGTCGCAAGACCTGGATGACGTCACGTTCCATAAGATTGTCGATCTGTGGCACGAACACGAAGTGGTGTTTTTCCGCGATCAAAAACTCACGCCTGCACAGCATGTGGCGTTCAGCCGCCGCTTTGGCGAGCTGGAGCTGCATGTGCGCAAGGATTGCTGCAGACCCGGCTATCACGAATTGTTTGTGGTTTCCAACATCGTTGTGGATGGCAAACCCATCGGCTCGCAGGATGCGGGCCTGTTCTGGCATTCCGATCTTTGTTATCTCAAGGTACCGAGCCGGGGTTCGCTGTTCTACGCGCTGGAGGTGCCGCACGATGCCAACGGCAAGGCGCTGGGCGACACGCGCTTTGCGAGTTCCACCGCCGCCTACAATGCCCTGCCCGAGGCTACCCGGCGGAAAATCGACGGACGTAAAGCCGTGCAATCATACAAAAGCGGCTACTACCGCGAACGTAACGCGGGCCCGCGCAAAACGCTGACGCCGGAACAGGAAGCACGCACGCCCGATGTGGAACATCCCATCGTGCGCACGCACCCGGCGAATGGCAAAAAATGTTTATTCGTCAACGAAGGCTACACCGCGCGCATCGCAGGCATGGACGGTGCAGAAGGCGATGCCCTGTTGAGTGAACTGATTGCACATTCCACCAGGCCGGAATTCATATATCAGCATTCGTGGTGCGCAGGCGATTTTCTGCTGTGGGATAACTGCCTGGTGCAACATCAGGCCATCCCTGATTACAAACTACCGCTGCGCCGTCACATGGAACGCACTACGTTGACGGGTACTGCGCCGTTTTAATCAACAGCGCGATACAAACGCTGATCGAACAGCGCGCCACTCATCGGCGTTGAAATGTCGCGAAATTTAACCGTGTGCGCGGTGGCTTCGTGCGCCTCGAGTGCGCGCATATCGCGCCAGGCTTCCACCAGCGTCAGATGATTCGGGCGGCTGGCCTGTTGCAGGATGTCGTAACGCAGATTGCCGGATTCCAGCCGGCTGGAATCAACTGTGGCTTTGAGTGCGGCGATACCGTCGTCTTTTTTAGGCGGAATAAAATCCACATGCGTGACGGTAAATACGGTTGTACCCTTGGCACCCGCCGCAGCGTTTGGTTGCCCGACATCAAGGCCGGTGTGCGGGCGCTCGTCGTACCCCGCAGCCAGCAGGGGTTGCAGCGCTTCACGCAAGGTTTTGCTGTGTGCCGATGCGAGATTGGCGTCCCGCGCGGGGGCGTCTTTCCATGCCTCGATCATCGCAAAATGGTGAATGCGATCACGCCGCTGAAACACGTCAAAGCGCACATTGCCATCGGCCTTGCGCGATGCAGCGCGTGCTTGACGCAAAATCCCCAGCGCCTTGCCCGACAAACCGGGCAGCACCTCAATGTAGGTGACGTGAAACGCCGCATCGCTTTGCGCAAAAACACCGCCACTGGTGAACCCCAATAACGCTGTAGCCAATAAAACCGCTTGTAGCAATGCTTTCATGTTGAGTCCCCTTGATAAAACGCTCACCAGCAATCTTCACCAGCCGCTAAAACGCGGCCAGCGGGCTTGAACCATTCCTGCGCCATCCACCACATGATAGCCGTCATGCTGCGCCGCCGTAGCGCATGCGTGATTGGGTAAAATTCGCAGCAGCGTGCCGATGGGATAGCGCGCCCCATCTCGCGTACCACCGCCGCGCTGCGCGATAATGCCGTGCTCCTGATTGGCGCTGGAAACAATCAAATCGCCTAACGGATTACCCTGCACGTCACACACCAAGCCGTAGCCCTGATCAATTTTCTGCGCAGCGGTGCCACGGTCACGCGACAGCGCCATCCAGCCTGCATCGGTGATCACCCAACCTTTTTCCTGCTGATGGCCAATCACACTGCACAACACCGACAGCGCAATGTCATCCACCGCGCACACGTCAATGCCCGCCATGAACAAATCGAAAAACATGTATACACCGGCGCGCACTTCGGTAACGCCATCGAACGATTGCGCATAAGTCGCGGTGGGCGACGAACCCACGCTCACCACGCTGCAGGCAAGCCCTGCGCCACGCAAAGCGTGCGCGCATTGCACTACCGCAACCCGCTCACGCTCGGCCAGTGCACAAATTTCATCCACGGATTTGCAGTCATAAGAACCACCCGCGTGCGTCATCACGCCCCGCAGGTTTACACCGAGCTTGCGTCCAATTTCGATAAGACGCGCATCGCCCGGCTTGACACCCGCACGATGACCATCGCTGTCAATCTCGATCAGCGCTGGAAGTTCCGTACCGGTGGTGCGTGCCTTCTCCGCCACAGCATGCGCCGCGTCTATACTATCCAGAATAATCGTCACATCGCAGCCGCGTGCGCGCAACGCTGTCACGTGCTCAAGCTTGTTCAGTGCAATGCCCACGGCATAGAGGATGTCACGATATCCTGCGGCGAAAAACTGCTCCGCTTCCTTGAGCGTGGATACTGTAATTCCACCCGTACCTGGCGTTACTGCGCGCCGCACCACGTCCACCGACTTGGATGTTTTGACATGCGGTCGCAAACGCGCCCCCAGCCGCTTAACGTGGTCATTCATGCGCGCCAGATTGCGTTCAAGTTTGCCCCTATCGAGAATGAGCGCGGGGGTTTCGAGTTGATTCAAAGCGAGGGGCGATGTAGTCATTCGGGCTCATGCTGCGATTGATGGTACGGGATTGTAGTGTATGTGAGCGCAGCGTATGTCGTGACTGATGCTGCGTGACATGATTTATTTCTGCTACATTCGTGCCTTCAATTTGATTGGAGAATGACATGCTGCCCGCAACCATGAACGCCATCGAAATCGCGAAAGCCGGTGGCCCCGAAGTGCTCAAACCCACCACACGCCCGGTACCGCAACCTGCGGCAGGGCAGGTGCTGATTAAGGTGGCTTACGCCGGGATTAACCGTCACGACTGCGGTCAGCGCAATCGCGGTTTTGGTCCGAAAGGTGCAACCGATATTCCGGGTCTGGAGGTTTCAGGCGAAGTGGCCGCTGTCGGCGCGGGCGTCACGCGCTGGAAAGCAGGCGAAAAGGTTTGCGCGCTCACCAACGGCGGTGGCTATGCGCAATATTGCATCGCGTTGCAGGAAGTAACGTTCCCGATACCCGATGGTTTTGATATGAAAATGGCAGCCGGGCTGCCCGAGGCACTGATGACGGCGTGGCTGAATGTTTTTATGTTGGGGCGCTTGAAGGCTGGCGAATGGCTGCTGGTGCATGGCGGATCAAGCGGCGTGGGTGGTGCCGCGATCAAGCTGGCACGGCTGATCGGTGCCAATGTCATCGCGACAGTAGGCAATGAAGCGAAGTGCGATTACTGCCTGAAAATCGGTGCGCACGCGGCGATCAATTACCGGGAGCAGGATTTTGTCGCAGAGGTTGAAAAAATCACCGGTGGGCATGGCGCGGATGTGATTCTCGACATGGCTGGCACAGCCTATGCCAAGCGCAATCTGCAGGCACTGGCGATGGACGGGCGCGTCATGCACCTGAGTTCCGGCGACAAAAATGAATACAGCGTGCCGCTGGGCATGATCATGGGTAAGCGCGCGATGGTAAGCGGCTCGCAACTGCGCGTGTCGGCACTGCCGGTAAAAATCGAAGTCGTGCGGCAGCTTAACGAGCAAGTGTGGGCGCACCTGGGAAGCAAAGTCACGCCGGTGATTGATTCGATTCTGCCGCTGGCGCAGGCGTGTGATGCGCATGCGCGGATGGAAAGCAGTGAACATATTGGCAAGATATTACTGAAGGTTTCTCCGTAACCCTTTGATTTAATTTAATAATTTACAATCGACATTCAGCCGATTTGTACGTTGAACATCGCCTCGCCACGCACCCAATGGCCGAAATTGGCAATAAACATTTCAGCGCAGCGCGGTTCGTTGCCGGTGGACGCTGAAGCATTGTGCGGCGAGATGATGACGTTGGGCATGTCCCAAAGCGGCGAATCGGCTGGCAGCGGCTCTTGTGTGTGCGCGTCGAGTGTTGCGCCGCTGAGTTGACCGCTGAGTAGCGCTGCGATCATGGCGGCATCATCGACCACTTCGCCGCGTGCGATGTTGATGAGTTTTACGCCTTTTTTCATGCGCTTGAAGGCATCGGCATTGACGAGGTTGCGCGTTTCCTTGGTGAGCGGGCAGCACAGCATGATCCAGTCGGCACGTGGATAGAGTTCGGGCAGCTTCGACGGCGGATGCAATTCGTTCGCCGTATCGTCCGCTTGCCTCGCGCTGCGGCGTACGCCGATGACGTTCAAGCCAAAGGTCTGCGCATAGGCCGCAACTTTTTTGCCAATGGCGCCAACACCGATCAGTAACAGGGTCTGGCCGCGCAAATCTCGCGGCAGCGCTGCACCACGTATTGGCTCCCACTTTCGTTTGGCCTGATTGTGGATGTGGCTGCCAAAGCCGCGCGCCAGCATGAGCAGGCCGGTGATGCCGGTTTGCGCCACCGGCTCGGCGTTTGAGCCGGTGGAACTGGTGGTGATCACGCCCTTGGCATTGAGTTCGGGCACATGCAATTGTTGCCCGATGCCGGAGCTGGTGTAATGCGCCCACTTGAGGTTGTTCATGCGCAGCAGCGCGTCGCTATAGGCGCCGTAGAGTTGCCCGTCGAAGCGCATGTCACGGTCGAGGAACAGACAGTCAATTTTGTCGCACTCAGCTTGGCTGAAGCGTGTGCCTTTTTCTGGGGGCAGCGTGATGAAATTGACGGCTTTACCAGCGCTTTGAGCGGCGGCTTTGAGGGCGTCGCCGAATTGGGCGATGAATTGTTTGGAGACGAGTGCGTTGGGCATGGTTTTTCAGTGTTGAGAAGTAAATGATGAGCGGTAAGTAGTGACGTGTTAGTGAGGCTACTCGGCTTTCATACCACGCTCCTTGATCACTTTGCCCCATTTTTCGGTTTCTTTTTTCAGGTGCGCGGCGAATTCATCGGGCGTGCTGGCGATGATATCCAGCCCGCCGTCGTTAAAGCGCTTGATGTGTTCCGGCGCGCTCAGCGATTTTTTGATGCGTTCGGATAGTGCCGTGACGATGGCGCGCGGCGTGTTTTTTGGCGCGAGCAAACCTTGCCAGGTGGTGAATTCATAGCCCGGCAGTGTTTCGGCAATGGTGGGTGTGCCTGGAAATTGTGGCGCGCGTTTCGTGCCTGTGACGCCCAGCGCGCGCAGTTTGCCTGAGCGCACATGTGCCAGCGCATCCGGCGCCGCAGGAAAGCCGAGACTGATTTCGCCCGATAGTATGGAGATCATCGCCGGCCCGCCGCCTTTGAAATGGATAACGCTGATGTTGGTTTTGGCGAGGTAGTTAAACAGCTCTCCTGCGATATGCGGGTTGGTGCCCGCACCCGCGCCACCGTAGTTGAGTGCCGCGCCGCGTGTTTTTGCCAGCACAATCAATTCAGGTATGGATTTGACGGGCAGCGACGGATGCACGATGCATACTGCAGGCGTGCTGGTTAATAGCGACACAGGTAAAAAATCACGTTGCAAATCGTATGGCGTTTTGCTGTACAGAAACTGATTGGTGACCAGCGGCACGGTATTGATCACCAGCGTGTAGCCATCGCCCGACGCGCCCGCGGCAAGCTCCATGCCGATGTTGCCAGAGGCGCCGCCGCGATTATCGACCACGAAGGTTTGGCCGTAGCTTTCGCTCAAGCGCGCAGCGACCAGACGCCCGACCGTATCGACACTGCCGCCCGGCGGAAACGGCGAGATGATGCGCACCGATTTTGTGGGGTAAGTGTCAGCGCCGGTTTGTGCGGCGCTGATGGCGGGTAGCAGAAAAACTGCCATGGTAACCATAGCTAAAGCCGGGCGGGTCGTTGTAAGCATTTGTTTTGTCAACATATTTTATTAAACTCCTAATCGGCTTTGATGCCTGCGGCTTTGACGACCTTGCCCCACTTCTCCAGTTCCTGTTTCAGGAACGCATCGAACGCTGGGGGTGTCATGGTATTGATATCGAGCGACAAGTTGCCGAGTTTGTTGCGCACTTCGCTCGAATTCATGGCGTCGAGCGTAACCTTGTGCAGCGTTGTCACTAAATCTGCAGGCAGTTTTGCTGGCGTGAACAGGCCAAACCAGTTGGTGACTATCATGCCGCTGATGCCGTTTTCCTCAAATGTCGGCACGGCGGGCAGCGCAGGTGAACGCTTCGCGCTGCTGATGCCCAATGCGCGCAAACGTCCGCCCTGGACATGTGTGACTACACCAGGCAGCGTAGGAAATGCCGCGTGCATTTGCCCTGCCAGCACATCACCGGTGGCGATGCCCACGCTTTTGTACGGTATGTGCACCAGATTCACCCGCGTCGCCAGTTTAAAAAGCTCACCGGCCAGATGCGTAATAGCGCCGCTGCCGCCCGAGCCATAATTGAATTTGCCCGGCTGGGCAGTGGCGGCGGCAACGAATTCCTTGACGGTTTGATAAGGCATGCCCGGATGTATGACCAGTGCCTGCGGCGCGCTGGCGAGCAGCGTAATTGCAGTGAAATCGCGGATCGGATCGTAGGGAATATTCTTCAGTACATGCACGTTGATGGTGTGCGGCGAATCGCCAATTAACAGTGTGTAACCGTCGGGTGCTGCGCGCACCACGATCTCGCGTCCCAGCGAGCCCGCGGCGCCGGGGCGATTGTCGATGACGAATTGCTGCTTAAGGTTTTCACCGAGTTTTTGTCCGACAATGCGGGCCACCGCGTCGGAGGAGCCGCCGGGCGAATACGGAATAATCACGCGCACCGGGCGTGTTGGGTATTGGGCGTAAGCCTCCAAACAGCCTTGGCGCAGGCCCGCCGTGAGGGTTAGCGTGCTCAGCAGGGCGATGATTGCGGGTTTTTGTGTCACTGAATATTATCCTCGTAGCGCACATTATCCCTGATTCCTGCGCCGCGACGGTATTGCGCATCTTCCGCTGTTTGCGCACAGCAAATTCGCTAGAATGAAGGCCTCTTTATATGCTGTTCATTGAATGCCATGCCTGACTGCCCGTTCGCCCCCATCATCGATCCCGCTGCGTGGATCGGCCCCGCGATCCAAAACGATGCTACGTGGATTTACCACTTTGATGCTTCTGCGTTAGCAGAGCTCGATACAGCCCTGGCGCATGCGAAACGGGCCGGTGCGCGCATACCTTTCGGGCCGGCGGCATTTCCGTTACCGCATCTGCACGCAGAAATGGAAACGGTGCGGCATGATGTTGAGCAGGGACAGGGCTTTAAACTGCTGCGCGGCATTCCGCGCCAACGTTATAGTGACGCAGACTGTGAGCTGCTCTACTGGGGCTTGGGTGCGCATCTCGGGAATCCGATTTCACAAAACATGCGCGGGCATTTGCTGGGTCACGTTCGTGACGAGGGTCGCACGCAGGCTGATCCGAACGCGCGCGCTTATCAGACCAGTCAACGCATGGATTTTCATACGGACATGCTGCCGATGGATCTGCTTGGCCTGTTTTGCCTGCGCACGGCCAAACGCGGCGGCGCGAGCAAGATCACCAGCGCGCTGACGATACACAATGTGCTTAGGGCAGAGCGCCCCGATTTGCTGAATGCGCTTTACGGCGACTTTCACATTGACTGGCGCGGCGAAGAACCGGCAGGCGAAAAAGGATTTTTCACGCTGCCGATGTTCAGCGAGTGCAATGGCAAGATCACGGCACGTATCAACAGCCTGCCGTACTATGAATCTGCCGTACGTTACGGTACACAATATGCGCTCACTGCAATGCAGCGTGAGGCGCTGGTGATGGTGCAGGACATCGCGAACCGTCCCGAGTTGATGTTGACCATGGATTTTCAGGAAGGCGATATTCAGCTGGTGAACAATCACACCATGCTGCATGCACGCGAAGCCTATGAAGATTATCCCGAGCCGGGTCGCGAGCGGCATTTGCTGCGCATGTGGATCGCGGTGGATGATGCCAGCCGCCGTCCGCTTGCGGATAGTTTGGCCGATCGTTATCGCTGGGTGCAGTGCGGTGGTATTCCGGTGAAACAGGCACACACAGCGTAAATCGTAAGTATTTGTTTTTAAACATATATTTTAGAGGATAAATCCATGTCAGTGACCATTCGCAAGCTGCATCAATACATCGGAGGCGAAGTCAGCCCGATTGATTTGCGCCAGGTGCATGACCGTGCCACGCTGGAGCAATTACGCGCCGGCATGGATGAACACGGTGTGCTGGTGTTTCGTGATCAACCGTTCACGGATGCGGAACAGCTTGCATTTGCGGAACGTTTCGATGGCACTTTGCACGTCAAGCCGGGCGCGGCGGCGCTGGCGGCGAACCGCTTCGGTAACGACGCGGTTGCCGATATTTCCAATGTGGATAACGACGGCAAAATACTCAAGGCCGATGATCGCAAACGCGTCTACAGCCTTGGCAACCGGCTGTGGCATACCGACGCGTCGTTTCAGGATCCGGCGGGGCGCTATTCAACGTTGTCGGCACGGGTGATTCCCAAGGTCAATGCCAATACCGAATTCGCCGATATGCGCATCGCGTACGAAACGCTGGATGATGCGACCAGGCAAAAGCTTGAAGGCCTCAAAGTGCATCACACCATCACGCGCTCGCGTGAAGTGTTGGGTTTCTTTTTTTCGGAGGAGGAAAAGCAAAAACTCAAAGGCGCGATTCATCCGATGGTGAGAACGAATCCGCGCACGGGCCGTAAGTCGCTGTATCTCGCAGCGCACGCTGCGCGCATCATCGATTGGCCGGTAGCTGATGGCCTGTTGTTCGTGATGGAATTGATGGAGCATGCCACGCAACGCCAATTTGTTTACAGCCACGAATGGCGTGACGGCGATTTTGTGATCTGGGATAACCTCGCCACCATGCATCGCGCAACAGCGTTTGACGATGCCAAGCATCATCGTGAACTACGGCGTGTGACAACGATTGATGTGCCGCTGCCTGTTGAGGTATAGAAAAAACGTGTTTAAAAACAAATACTTGCAATATTTTTTTATTGCATATTTTTTTGTCTTTGCACTCGACGCATCAATCGCCAGCGCCGAAGTCGTACGCATCGATATCAGCAAACGCGAAGACGTACTCGGTGGCCGCAGCTATGGCGCGGTGGGCGTTTACGAATGGATCGAAGGCCGCGCGCATTTCACGCTGGATCCGCAGAACCCGAAAAACGACAACATCGTTGACCTGAAACTCGCGCCGCGTAATGCGCGGGGGCTGGTGGAATTTTCAGCGGATGTGGGCATCATGCGACCGAAGACGGTTGCACGCGCCAACGGCGTGGTGATTTTTGATGTGGTCAATCGCGGTCGCCATACGATTCTGGAGTATCTGAACCGCGGCAATCGCACGGCGGCGCTGGCGAGCGAGCCGTTTATTGGCGAAGATTTTCTGCTGAAGCAGGGCGTGACGCTGGTGTGGCTGGGCTGGCAGCAGGATTTGCCTGCCAACGCTGGCATGATGCGCCTTGCAGGGCCGGTAGTTGATGGTATCGAGGGCCGCGTCTACGGCGAATTTGCGGTGCCCGCACGCGTGACGGATATTTCGCTGGGTGACCGGACGTCGATTCCCTACGCGGTGGCCAACATGAGCGACAGCCAGAACATGCTTGCGATCAGCCCGTCGCGCAGCGTGCCGCCAAGCGATATTCCGCAGCACAGTTGGGCATTTGCAAGCGTGAAAGGTGAAGAACTAATGCCCGATCCGATGCGTCTTTTTGTCGAAGACGGATTCGTGCCTGGCGCGATTTACCAGTTTGCCTACGGCGTTCAAAATCCACAGATTGCGGGCTTGGGGCTTGCCGGTGTGCGCGATTTGATTGCGTGGATGCGGTACGATCCAGCGGCCATGGTACGCGGAACGCATGCCTACGCATTCGGCATTTCGCAGAGCGGGCGTTTTCTGCGGCAATTTTTATACGAAGGATTCAATGAAGACAGTGCGGGGCGCAGGGTATTCGACGGCATGATGGTGCATATCGCGGGCGGTGCCCGGCGCGGATTTAACGAACGATTTTCACAGCCGTCGCGTACCACCGGCTCACGGGTATTTCCGTTCACCGATCTGGAACAAACCGATAGTGAAACTCACCTAACCGGCGGCATTCTCCAGCGCGCGATACAACAAGGTGTTGTGCCTAAAATTATTTACACCAGTTCGTCGTGGGAATACTGGGGCAGTGCGGCTTCCGCCATTCACACCACGCTGGCGGGTGAAGATTTTCAGATTCCTGACAGTAGCCGTGTGTATTTGTTTGCCGGAACGCAACACGTGCCTGCACGCATGCCGGTCAACGATACGCCTGCCACACGCGGGCAATTGCCACACAACCCGATGGATTACCGTCCTGCGCTGCGCGCGCTGTATGTCGGGCTTGATCAATGGGTGCGCACGGGGGTAGCGCCGCCGCCAAGCCGCTACCCCAGGATTAGCGAGCGTGGGTTGGTGCCGCGAGCAGCGCTGAATATGGCGGGGCTGCGCAGCATTCCGGCACCGGAAGCCATTCAACCTGCCTACAGGCTGGACAATGGCGAATCGGTGCCCGGTATTTCGACGATAGTGCCCCCTAAATTGGGTAAACCCTATGTGGTGCTGGTGCCGCAGCTGGATGATGATGGCAACGAGCTGCCCGGTATACGCATGCCTGCACTCAATGTGCCGCTGGCGACACATACCGGCTGGAATTTGCGCGCACCGGTAACCGGCGCACCGAAGGAGTTGGTGCAACTGATCGGCGGCATGCATCCGTTTGCGCGTACGCGCGATGAGCGTTTGCAGGGTGACACCCGTGCGACAATCACCGAGCGATATCCTTCACGCACGGGTTATCTGGCACGCGTCTCGCAGGATGCCGCTTCGTTGGTGCAGCAACGGCTGATGTTGAAAGAAGACATTCCGCACGTGGTGAGCCAGGCAGGGATTTTGTGGGATTTCATTATGTCAGAGCAGGCAGCGAGTCCAAAATAAATTGGTTTGCGAAAATTACTGGAGATGAAGTTGAAATTGAACGCATGGCTGGTTGCAGGTGGCTTGACGATATTTACAGGCGGCGTTACGGATTTATTTGCACAGGCGTACCCGTCCAAACCGTTGCGCATGATTTTGCCGTTCCCTCCGGGCGGGCCGACCGATTTGCTGGGTCGTACGCTGGGTGCGAAGATGGCGGAGAACATCGGTCACGCCGTAGTGATCGACAATCGGCCTGGCGCTGGCGGTAATCTCGGCGTGGAACTCGCGGCGAAGTCGCCGCCCGATGGCTACACCATGGTGCTGAGTTCACCACTGATTGCGATCGCGCCGTCGCTCTACGCCAGGCTCAACTACGATCCGGTCAAAGACCTGGCACCGATCTCACTTGCGGCAGCGGTGCAGAACGTGATGATTGTTCATCCTTCCGTGCCCGCGAAAACCCTGAAAGAGTTTATCGCCATGGCCAAAGCGAATCCTGGCAAGTTTAACTTTGGTTCCGGCGGCTCCGGCACGACGTCTCATCTGGCGCCCGAACTGCTGAAAAGTCTCGCCAAAATCAACATGGTGCATGTGCCATTCAAAGGTACCGGCGTCGGCATGATCGGGTTGATGAGTGGGCAGGTGGATACGCTATTCATCGCTGCGCCCATCGCCGCGCCGCAGGTCAATGCGGGCAAAGTGCGCGCACTAGCGGTGCTGGCGGAAAAGCGCACCGCCGCTTTGCCGAACGTGCCAACCACCAAGGAAGCTGGCGTGGATGATTACGTGGTGCCGCTGTGGTACGGCCTTCTTGCTTCGGCAGGCACGCAGCGTGACTACATCATGAAGCTCAATGGCGAAATCGCCAAAGCGCTGGCGGCCAAAGATGTGATCGACAAATTCGCATCGGCAGGTATTGATCCGATGCCGTCGTCGCCGGAGCAGTTTTCGAGCTTCATTCGCACGGAGACCGTGCGATACGCCAAGGTGATTAAAGACGCCGGGATCAAGCCGGAATAGTTAAGCGTTGTGCGCCGTTATTGTGCTGAGGGATTATGAAAAAACTGATTAAAAACATAATGTTATGTTTTATGTGTGGCATGGCTGTGAGCGCAGGTTACGCAGCCGATCCGGCTTGGCCCACGCGCCCGGTGCGCGTGCTGGTGCCGTTCGCGCCGGGTGGCACAACGGATGTGATCGCCCGCATCATCGCTGCGCGCATGACTGAAATTGCGGGCCATCAATTCATCGTCGACAACCGTGCCGGCGCTGGCGGCAACATTGGCACCGGCATTGTGGCCAATGCGGCACCCGATGGGCAAACCCTGCTGGTGAATAGCTCGGCGTTTGGCGTGAATCCAGGTTTGTATAAATCGATACCGTACGATCCGTACAAGAGTTTTATTCCGGTTACCAATTTTGCGGAATCGCCGAATTTATTTTCTGCGCATCCGAGCGTGCCCGCAAAGACGTTGCCCGATGCGTTGAAGCTTGCAGCGGCTGACCCCAGAAAATACAGTTTTGCCACGCCCGGCATCGGTACCACGCCGCATCTCGCTGTGGAGATGCTGAAATACGCAGTGAAATCGGATGCAGGCAACATTCCCTACAATGGTGCGGGGCCATCGGTAGCCGCGCATCTGTCGGGGCAGGTGACGCTGGCATGTTCCGCCTTACCCACGCCCGCACCGCACGTGAAAGCAGGCCGTCTGCGCGGGCTGGCGATGGGATCACGCAAACGGCATCCGTCGTTTCCAGATGTGCCGACAATGGCCGATGCAGGCTACAAAGATCAGGAATCTGAAACCATGCAGGGCGTTTATTTCCCGGCGGGCACGCCACCGCACATCGTGCGGCGTTTTCATGCTGAGCTGGTGAAAATCGCGCAGATGCCTGAAGTGCGCGAGCGCGTCGAGGGATTGGGATTTCAGTTCGTGATGAATACACCCGCAGAATTCATGGTGCAGACGCGCAGCGAAGTCGAGAAATGGACGCGCGTCGTGAAGAACGCCAAGGTGCAGGTGCAGTAGCAACTTTCGTAAATAGTCGAAGAAACCCATGCGAATAACAGACATTCGTGAAACCGCCATCCCACTGAAATCAACGCTGCGAAATGCCGTGTTTGATTTCAGTGAAATGACCACTTCAGTCGTAGCGGTCGTAACGGACGTGATTCGTGACGGCAAACCGGTGACGGGGTTTGCCTTCAACTCCACCGGCCGTTACGCCTGCGGTGCGCAGATGCGCGACCGTTTTATCCCGCGCATTCTGCAAGCCAAGCCGGAGTCGCTGCTGGATGCATCAGGTAACAATCTCGATCCGGAAAAAATTCTGGCAGCGATGATGCAGCGCGAAAAGCCGGGCGGACACACCGAGCGCTCGGTCGCTATCGGCACTATCGAAGTTGCCTGCTGGGATGCCGTAGCGAAAATCGCGGGCAAGCCGCTGCACCGCGTACTGGCTGAGCGTTACAACGATGGAAAAATAATCGACAAAATTCCGTGCTACGTGGGCGGCGGCTGGTACGAGCCGGGAAAAGGCATTCCCGAATTGTGCGATGAAATCCGCGACAAGCTCGACAACGGCTATACCGTGATGAAAATCAAAGTGGGCGGTGCTGCCATTGCCGATGACGTGGCGCGTATAGAGGCAGCGTTAAAAATAGTTCAATCAAATCAACATCTTGCGGTAGATGCCAATGCGGGCTTTGATCGCGAACGTGCGCTGGCCTATGCCAAGGCGCTGGCACCATTCAAGCTGAAATGGTTTGAAGAGCCAACGGACCCGGTGGGCTATGAATTGCTCACCGAATTCATCGCGCAGTACGGCGCGGCAGTGGGCACTGGCGAAAATCTTTTTTCCACACAGGACGTGGAAAATCTGGTGACGTTCGGCGGCATGCGCGCGGGCATCGATTTTATTCAAACCGATGTACCGCAATCGTATGGCATTGTGCAATTCGCGCGCACGCTTGCGATGCTGAAGCAACGGGGTTGGTCACGACAAAATATTTTCCCGCACGGCGGTAATCAGATGACGCTGCATCTGGTTGGCGGTTTTGGACTCGGTGGTTGCGAAGCGTATCCGGGGGTGTTTGGCATCTTTGCCGGATTTGCGGATGACGCCAAAGTCGAAAATGGTTTTCTCAAACTGCCGGATAGGCCAGGCGTAGGGTTCGAGGCGCAGAATCAGTTGTATGCGGCGATGAAGGCATTGGTTCCGTGAGTGAGCGTAACGCGTTGAAGATTGCGCTCGACCACCTCGATAACGGTGACTGGGATGCTGCACATAAAATTGTGCAGAGTGACGAGTCGGCGACAGGCTGCTGGGTGCACGGCATCGTGCACGTAATGGAAGGCGATCTCGATAATGCGCGCTATTGGTATGGGCGGGCGGGACAGGGGTTTTCGGCGGATGCGGCGAAAGAGATTGTTGCGGTGAGAAAAGCGATTTTGTAGTCTCGTAGTTCCGCGTGCTTTGCGATATCGCTTGGCGGGTCACGGCGTAAGCAACGAGCCTAACCCGCCCTACACGATTTTTTTCTCGCGCAACGCTGCAATCTCCGCATTACTTTTCCCCAGCAGCCCGCGTAACACAGTATCCACATGCTCACCCACCAGCGGCGGCGGTCTGTCATACGCCAGCGGCGTACGCGAAAATTTGATCGGGTTGGCCACCAAAGGCACCGTGCCTGCCTTCGGGTGCGGCACATCGATTTTCATGCCGCGCGCCTGCACTTGCGGATCGGCATAGACGTCATCAAGCCGATTGATCGGGCCGCAGGGCACACCCACCGTTTCGAGCAATGCCACCCATTCCACGGTGGTTTTCTTTTTCAATTCGACGGCAATCGATGCAGTGCAGGTATCGCGGTTTTTAATGCGCAGCGCGTTGTTGGCGTAACGCGCATCGGCACCGACCTCGGGTATGCCCGCAGCCGCGCATAAGCGCTGAAACTGGCCGTCGTTGCCAGTGGCAATGATGATATCGCCGTCTTTTGTTTTAAACGTTTGATAAGGCATCACGTTCGGGTGCGCGTTGCCCATGCGCTTGGGCACTTCACCGCCAATCAGATAATTGGCATTCTGGTTGGCAAGCCAGCCCACCGTGCAATCGAGCAGCGCCATATCGATGTGCTGACCTTTGCCGCTGGCATGGCGTTCGTGAAGCGCGGACACAATGCCCACCGTCGAATACATGCCGGTCATCAGGTCGGCAATGGCAACGCCAACTTTTTGCGGCCCGCCACCAGGCAGATCGTCGCGCTCGCCGGTGATGCTCATCACACCGGCCATACCCTGAATCATGAAATCGTAACCGGCACGGTCGCGGTACGGGCCGGTCTGGCCGAAGCCGGTGACTGAGCAGTAGATGAGTCGCGGGTTCAGTGCCGACAGGGTGTCGTAGTCGAGTCCGTAGCGTTTGAGGTCGCCGACCTTGTAGTTCTCCAGCAACACGTCAGATTTTTGCGCCAGTTCACGGATAATCTGCTGCCCTTCGGGCTTGGCAATGTCGAGCGTGAGCGATTGTTTGCCGCGATTGGTACACATGAAATACGCTGCATCGCTGGTGTCGTTGCCGTCGCGGTCTTTGACAAACGGTGGCCCCCACGCGCGCGTGTCGTCGCCTTTACCAGGGCGCTCTATTTTGATGACTTCCGCGCCGAGGTCGGCCAAGAGTTGGCCTATCCAAGGGCCGGCGAGGATGCGGCTCATGTCGAGGACGCGGATGCCGGCGAGCGGGCCTTGGGCTGTGGTTTGTGTCATGGATAGGTCGTGATATATGATGGTTTGGTCCGCATTTTACCTTTGTCCTTATGAAAAATATTCGACTGTTTACCGTATTGATATTGTTGTGTCTTGAGTTCGGGGTGACTGTGGATACCCACGCGCAGTCCCCGGTGCTTGCCGCTGATATCAATGAAGCGATAGTAAGTATTCCGGTAATTGTCGACGGAAAACCGAACGGCACGCAAATGATTGCTACTGTCTTTAAGCCAGATGGTGCAGGCCCCTTCCCATTCGTGGTGCTCAATCATGGGCGAGCGGGTACGCCGATTGAGCGCTCGCAGACGCCGCGCTGGCGATACATCGAGGCATCGCGTTGGCTGGTCAAACGGGGTTATGCGGTGTTTGTAGCGACTCGCCGGGGTTATGGTGAAACGGGCGGTTCAGACGTTGAAACCAACTACAACTGTAGCAACCCTTGGTACAAGGAGGCCATGACCGGCGGCGTTGAAAGCGTATTGTCGGTAATCGAGTATGCGAAGTCCCAGGCTTTTGTAAATCGAGACCGTTTCGTAGTGATGGGGCAGTCAGTCGGAGGATATTTGAGCGTCGGCGTTGCCGCCGCAAATCCCGCAGGATTGATAGCCTCAATCAATTTTGCCGGTGGTCACGGTGGACGCCCCGACCGCGAACCGGGCAACCCCTGCGTACCCGAAAAAATAAAGCAGGTATTTGCAGAGGCGGGCAAGACGTCGCGGGTGCCCGCTCTTTGGGTATACACCGAGAATGACCAGTATTTTGGTCCGGTACACACACGCGAGTGGTATCAGGCGTTTACCGCTGCGGGCGGGAAGGCGGAATTTAGTTTGTTACCGCCCTTCGATAAAGACGGGCATACATTGTTCGTGCGTGGCTCAAAGATCTGGCAACCCTTGGTGGCGGGCTTTCTGGATACTTTAAATTTCTGAGTCACACGTTACTGGCGAATCTTGATCTCGCGGCTAATCGCTTTGGTAGTGCCACCCCACGTTGGCGCATAAGCTGCCTTGCGCCCGACGCCGCCCGCCACAACAATCATCAGGTCATCGGCTTTTTCGGCGACGCGAATCACGTTCGCCGAGGGATCGGAAGCGGCTGCCATGCGATGTTTTCGCAGCGCAGGCGGAAGTTTTTCGATGGGTAGTATGGCATTTTCCCAGATAGCGGCTTTGGTTTGGGCTTTGGTGTAACCGTCACGATGAAACATCGCCGCCCATTCAGGTGGCAGTATGCACAACGGCTCGCCGCCGCCCAGCAATCCAGCGCCACCGGATATGCCAGCCATTAGCATCGATTGCGCAAACGTTTGCGCGAGACCAGCGGCATCCTGACTGTCAGAGTCGTTGACTTCACCGGTACCGGAAATACCCACGGCAGTCACTACACTCGCGTCAGCGGCAAAGCCACGCTCTACATGCAGCGGCACCCACGGGCTTCCGGTAATATTTTCCGCGAAGCAGCACGAATATTTGGCGGGTTGGCCTAGCGTAGCCATGTCAGTTTCACCCGGAATGGCGCCGCCGATGTTTTGCAGTATCAGGGTCATCGCGCGACCGATGGTGGCATTGGCACGGTGGCCGCCGCCGAGCGCATTATTTTTGGCATTCAAACCGATGCGGTCAACAATGGGGCCGTTGACGATGTAAATCGGCGCAGCAGAGCCAGTGGTGGTGCCTATGCCCACCAGATTGAAGCTCATGTCCGACAAGGCATCGACTGCGGCCACCAGCACCGGCATGTACTCTGGCTTGCAGCCTGCCATCACTGCGCAGATGGCGATGTCGCCAGCGGTTGCTGTTTCAAAGCCCGGTGGCAGCATGCTGAGTTCTTCATCAGCGGCGTAGCGATTTGCCGCGAGCATTGCCGCGACGCGCTCCATCGTTGGTGCCACCAGTGGCAGGCCATCGCTCAGGTAAGCAGCCGCGAGTTCCGCTTGCACGCGTTCATAAGTAGCGTCGTGCACGCCTTGCCAGATTTTCATAACTATTTGTTTTTATGAGTATATTTGTGCATTTCGGTATGGTCAGAGAGGAAGCCGAGTGTCTTCTCCATGCCGTCCCAGATATCTGCGGTGGGCTTGGCAAGAATGGTGGAGGTGCCCATTGCCTGCGCGATTTCGAGTGCCGTGCGCACATCTTTTGCCATCAAGCCGGTGGAAAAGCCTGCGTTATACGCGCCAGAAATCATGAACTGTTTGCACTTGCGCTGCGTGGTGCCATTGTAGCCACTGGACGTGTTGATGATATCGACGACGATATTCGGATCAAGGCCGAAAGCTTCGCCCGCGTGAATGGCTTCGCAGGCCGCGATGAGACCGGCAGCAGAAACGTAGTTATTGAGTGCCTTGATCGCGTGCCCTGCGCCCAGCGGCCCGGCGTAATAAATCTGGTTGCCCATTTTTTCCAGCATGGGTTTCACGCGCTCGAAAATCGCCCTGTCGCCACCGACCATGATCGATAGCGTTGCAGCGGTTGCGCCTTTCACGCCGTTGGACACCGGCGCATCGATAAACTGAAAGCCTTTTTTCTCCAGAATAGCGCCAAGCTCGCGCGTGCCCAGCGGCGACGATGAACTCATGTCGATGATCAGGCTGCCGGGTTTCAACGTCTCGGTGATGCAGTTTTTGCCGTTGTCGTTTTCACCCAGCAGAGCTTTACGCACCAGTTTGCCGTCAGGCAGCATGGTGATCACCGTGTCGCTTTTGCTGGCAAGATCGGCGAGGCTGGTGGCGACTTCGCATTCATTGGTGGCGGCAACCGCTTGCGCTTTTTTTGGGTCGATGTCGAACAGCACCAGCTTGTGGCCGGCCTTGACGAGGTTGGCAGACATGGGCGTGCCCATGGCACCGATGCCGGCGAAACCGATTTTTCCGAGTGTGTTTGTCATTGCAGTTCCTTTTTCCTTAAACGGGGAGTTGAGTACCAATGCTGCGGGCCTGGGCAATTTCCACTGCCTTGGCCGCTGCGTAGATATCCTGTATGCCCATGCCGTGCGATTCGTAGAGCGTGATTTGTTCGCGGGATGTTCGCTTGGGCGCTTTGCCAGCGTAGATGTCGCCGATTTCCGTGAGGTACTCCCACTGAATAACGCCTTTTTCAAACGATGAAATCAGATCACCACATTCTTTCTGCGCGGTTCCGCGTGAATCCACCGTGATGTAATCACAGCGCCTGACGCTCTCGTCGTCGATCTCAGCGCGCGAAAGGGCATTGGCACCGGCGGCATTGATATGTTGCCCAGGCTCCAGCCATGCTCCTCGTAATACGGGCATCGCCGATTTGGTAATCACGTTGACAATGTGCGCGCCGCGCACGGCGGCTTCGGCGGAATCCGCAGGCACTACTGCCACACCCAGTTTGTCGCTCATTTTTTTGCAATAGGCTTCGAGCTTGTCGCGCGTGCGTGAATACACGCGCGCTTCCTTGATCTTGCGCACCGCGCACACGGCTTCAAGTTGTCCGATGGATTGATTGCCGCTGCCAATCTGCCCAACGATACTCGCGTCTTCATTCGCCAGATATTTCGTTGCCGCACCGCTGGCAGCACCCGTGCGCACCATGCTCATCCACGCGCCTTCAACAATGGCTTCAAGTTTGCCGCTTTCAATGCTGATCAGATGCACATAAAAACTCCTGCCGCCAGGCCGCGTGTAGTAATACTTGAAGCCGGTGTAGCCCAGTACTTTGGACGATGCTTGCAGCACGTGCTGCACCCCTTCGGGCGTGTAGATACGCTGACGCGGGATATCGATGGCGTTGTGCAGTGCGCGATCCTTGAGTGAACGTTCCGTGGTCTCCAGCAGAATTTCCATGTTCAGCACTTGCTGAACGTCTTTTTCGGTGAGGTAATGAATCATTATTTTTTGGCTTTCAGTGCTTCTTCGGTAATGGACGACAGGGA
>CANKUB010000041.1 GCA_947486575.1 Betaproteobacteria bacterium
ATCCATCGAGTCAAGCACCTGCGCCTCCATCTCGCGATCTGACAAGCCGCCGCACAATTGAATAATGCGGTCGGCCAAGGTGGATTTACCATGGTCAATGTGCGCGATGATGGAAAAATTGCGGATGTGTTGCATGCACGAAGCGGAAGGGAACGGCTAATACAGAAAGGGGCGCTCGTAAGCTACCAGGCGCCCCAGCATGATGGCAAAGTGACCGTAAACAGTTGTATTTTATCGCATTTTCGATAGGAAAGCAGTAACGGCAGGGGCGGCCCGAAAATAACCAAAGAACAGGAGCAGCGTAATAGATACGCTGACTTTATTGTGCGCATCAAGCAGCGGCATCCAGCGTGCCACTTGGAGCCTGACAAGACTGCAAAGAAGTGGTTATTTTTGAGGCCGCTGGCAACGGCTTTCACGAAACTCCCGAATGGGGATTGGTCAGACGCAACTGCCGATGATGGCTGATATGCAACCAGAAACGCATCTTCGGTGCGTTAACGCACAGAAGATGATGAGGCATCTACGTAGACTGCTGTCATGAAAGTGCGATTTTGGGGAACCCGCGGATCGATTGCCACGCCAGGGCCAGGCACTACCCGCTTTGGGGGCAATACCTCGTGTGTCGAGATAACCACCAACAGCGGCGCGTTGCTGATTTTTGACTGCGGCACCGGTGCGCACCCGCTGGCCGCTAAATTGATGGCCGAGAACCAAGGCGCCATCAACGCGAACATTCTTTTGGGGCACACTCACTGGGATCACATTCAGGGTTTTCCGTTTTTCAGCCCGGCCTTTGTCAAAGACAATAGCGCAGCCATCTATGGGCCCGAAGGCAGTCACGGCACCTTGCAAAAGGTGCTGGCCGGGCAAATGGAATTCACCTACTTCCCTGTTGAATTGGCCCAGTTGCCAGCCGCCATCAGCTACCACGATCTGACCGAAGGCATTCACACCATTGACGGCGTGCGGATTGCTGCACAGTTTCTGGATCACCCGGCCATGACACTGGGCTACCGCGTTGAGGCCGATGGTGTCGTGGTTGTCTATCTGGTGGATCACGAGCCGTTTTCGGACGAACTGTGGCGCGCCGGGACGCCGCCAGGCCATATTGAGTCGATCCTGCACGACGGGGACCGCCGTCATGCGCACTTCATGGCCAATGCCGATTTAGTGATTCACGACGCCCAGTACACGCCTCAGGAGTATCCGTCCAAAAAAACCTGGGGCCACAGTAGCTATGACTACGTAGTACAAATTGCATCAGCGGCAGGCGTGCGCAAAGTTGCGCTGACCCACCACGATCCGGGACACAATGACGATTTTGTCGCTGAAATCGAAGCCAAGGCCCGCGCCTTGGCCGATCAGATTAGCACAGGCCTCGAAGTGTTTTGCGCTTACGAGGGCTGCGAAATGACGCTGGTGCCAAACGCCACAGCGCGACCGTTTGTAGCGCCAGATCCGTCACAGGAGTCTGTATCCGAGCGTCGCTTTCACGTGCTGGTGGTGGATGACTATCCGGCCACGCTAACACTGGTCACTCAGGCACTGGAACAGGAGAATTACACGGTAAGTAGCGCGACCAGTGGCTCTCAAGCCCTCGCGATGATTGAAGCGCTGATGCCGGATTTGGTGGTGCTGGACTACAAGATGCGTGGCATGGACGGTCTGGCTGTCACCAAGGCATTGCGCGCCCGTCCCGAGACGCAAAATTTACCGGTGCTAATGCTAACCGGCATGACTGACGAGCCCAGCACCCGGGCTGGCTTTGATGCCGGTGTGACCGACTACGTGACCAAGCCATTTTCGATTCCGCAATTTACGGCCCGCGTGCGCGCCTGCCTGGCCCGCACCTGACACGACATTTTCTGCAAGGCAGCGGCGCCTCGTGCTGACAAACAGTAGGGTTGGTTGGTTACTTTTACCGATTATAAGTATTTTTTTTAAAATTTTTACGTAATAGGTCTATAACCGCTACCTCATCCAGAAAATAGTGACACAGCTCGAGCCCTTCAGATTCCAGCAACGGCACGAGTTCGCCGTAGCGAGCCTCCAGCGCTGCGTCACTATCAACATCCACCACCTTGATTTCAAAAACAAAGCGGCCCTGCAAATTATGTAGGGCCGCGATCATGTCATCACACAGGTGGCAGTAGGTGCGCGAGTAAACCGTCAGTACCCGCACCGCCATCGTTTAATTTCCGCCCGCATCCAATCTGAAAGGCACATACAGCGAATTGCCGCCGCGCCGCACCAGCAGCGCCACGATGCGCCCCTTGTCAAACTGGCTCATCATTTGATTGAATTGCTCGACAGATTTCACATCTTGATTATTCACGGCCAAAATCACGTCACCCTTGCGCACACCCGCGCGCGCTGCAGCGCCCTGCACTTCGCCCACCATGACGCCGTTTTCGATCTTGAGTTCTTTGCGTTGCGCATCCGTGAGATCCGTCAGGCTCATGCCATACACCGTGGGTGCCGCAGCGGGCGGTTTTTGTCCGCGTCCGCCGCGTGCCGTGCGGCCATCCTCCTGCAACTCGGTGACAACCACCTGCACATCCTTGGAGGCCTTGTTGCGCCAGATTTGTGCGGTCACTTTGGCGCCGGGCTTGGTTCCGCCCACGATACGCGGCAGGTCTTCCGACGCTGCAATGGGCTTGCCGTCAAAACGCAGAATCACGTCACCGGCTTCGATGCCGGCCTTTTCCGCAGGGCCGCCTTTTTCAACGGAATTCACCAGCGCGCCTTGCGGCTTGGGCAGGCCAAAGCCATCGGCCAGTTCCTTGGTCACCGGCTGGATCACCACGCCGATACGTCCGCGTGTGATCTTGCCACCCGTCCGCAATTGCTGCGCAATATCATTGGCAACATCAATCGGTATGGCAAACGAAAGTCCCATGAATCCACCCGTGCGGCTGTAGATTTGCGAGTTGATGCCCACCACTTCGCCACGCATGTTAAACAGTGGCCCGCCGGAGTTACCCGGATTCACAGCTACGTCGGTTTGTATGAACGGCACAAAATTTTCTTGCGGCAACGAGCGGCCCTTGGCGCTGACAATGCCTTTGGTCACGGTGTTATCAAAACCAAACGGCGAGCCGATGGCAACCACCCATTCACCCACTTTGAGCTTGGCGGGATCACCGAATTTCACTACGGGCAAATTCGTCGCTTCAATTTTTATCAGCGCCACGTCGGTGCGCCGGTCAGAGCCAATAACTTTAGCTTTAAATTCACGCTTGTCCGTCAGGCGCACGGTGATTTCATCGGCTGATTGCACTACATGCGCATTGGTCATGATGTAACCGTCGGCGGTGATCACAAAGCCTGATCCCAATGATTGCGACTGCTCACGCGGCTGCCCCGGTGTATTGGGCGCAAAGCGGCGGAAAAATTCAAAGAACGGATCATCTTCCGGCACATTGGGCATCTGCTGCGCCAGCGGGTTGCGTGCCGCCGCCCCCTGCGTGGTGCTGATGTTGACGACTGCCGGGCCGTTTTTTTCAACCAGATCGGTGAAATCCGGAAGTTGCGCCTGCGCGCCCAGCGGCAACAGCAAGCACAAGACTATGAGTACTTTTCTGAGCATGAATTCTCCTGATTTCACTCGGTAATTTTATTGGGGTGCTTACTTTGGCGCGATGTTGGGTACTGTGTTAGGTGCAATACTGTTTGCCACGTTTTTGCTTTCCATCGAATTCGCAATCTGCATTACGGTCGCCGCCGGCGCTTCACCCAACACGGTCACCACATGTTCGCCAAGCGCACGCTTATAAATGTGTATAGCGCCCTGATTGGACAAAAGCTTGGCAGGGAGTTCCCGCACTTTGGGCTCGACAAAAACAGAAATCGCCGCCAGACCATCCGAATAAACCAGATGCGGCATCGCCAGCGGCCGACCGGCAATGGTGCGCTTGACTTCCATTGACTTGCGGAAGCCTGCTGGCAAATTGCTGGCCGCCCAACCGGTGTCGGCCGCCTGCTCCATCACGTTTAACGCTGAACGATCAACGCGCCATTTTTGTAATTGCGCACGGCCTTCATAGCGCGACGTGACCTGATCACGGCTGAAATTTCCGCCTAAAGTTAATTGAAAAAACCCAAAAGATTCAACAACTTGCATGTTCTCGTTGATTACCTGCGCGCGCAGCGGCAGGCCCGAATTCAACTCGGCGCAAAACTTGCGGCCATAGCGCAATTTGTCTTTGGGCACGACGCTGATCCACACGCACTCAAAGCCGCCCATGCGATCGGCGTCAAGTTTGCGCACATCGTATTGCGGCGTGAGATCGGATAATTTTTCGGGCAGCATCACTGGCAAGTGCCGCGTGCTGCGTAACTCAATTAGCACCACTTTTGCATCGGGAATGTAGGCAGTGACATGATCATTGGCACGCACGATTTCGCGTTGCGGGCCATCCAGCGTAACGAGCTTTTCAAAAACGCCGCCTGCCTGATTGACGTAATGCACCACGCGTGAGGTTTCAACACGGCTGCCATGCTGATAAACAAAAGTACCCGAATAGCTGACGGTGCGCGACGAATCGGCGATTTTTTTCAGCCACTCCAATGCGTCTGTCGTGCCCGCATCCTGCGCGCACACTTGAGTCGCTGCTATCGTCGCCGCAGTCGTAGCGACGGCCAACCAGAATTTCATGTTTTGCTATTCAACGAGAAAGGTTGCATCAGTCACCTGCATTCGACACGGTACGAATGTAGGGCGCAACACCCTGAATCGCTGTGCTCGGTGAAATACCCTGGTGTGCCAGCAAGTACTCGTGCATATGATCTGGCGCTGCGGTGGGCTTTGCTGCGGCGATCAATGCCGCCGCTGTCTGCGGCGCCACTGCGGCTATTTGCGGCTGCGCGGCCACTGATGCCTTTGCAAGCTCGCCCGGAGTATCCGGTTTGACATTGGAGAGCGCCATCCAGCCCACCACGGCGATTGCTGCTACTGACGCTGCCGCTGACAACGCAATCGTCTGAAACCTGCTCTTGACAGGTAACAGGCGCGTGGCGCGTGGCGCCAGCACCGTAGGCTCCTGTGCCAGACGTTCACTGAAGCGCGCGCTGAAACCCGCACTCAGCACCGGCACACCCGCACCAGAATTGCCATGACGCATTGCGTCGCCGATCAAATGGTAGGTATCCCAAGTCTCTCGATTGGAAACCTCGCCCTCGCTTACCTTGAGTCGCGCAATTTCACGCGCGGCTTCATCGACCGTAAGCTCACCATCCATCAAACTCGATACGTTTTCTGAACCTTGCATTTCACCATCTCCTGTCTTTGCCCGTTCCGAGCAAGGGTCTTAACTCTAATGCGATTGCTTCGCGCGCGCGGAATATTCGCGAGCGCACCGTACCTATCGGACACTTCATGGCTTCGGCGATTTCCTCGTAGCTCAGGCCTTCCATCTCCCGCAATGAAATTGCGGTGCGTAAATCCTCTGGCAACTTCTCCAGCGTTTGGTTCACCGAATCCGCTACCTGGCGGCTCATCATCAGATTTTCTGGTGTGTTGAGATCTTGCAGCAACTCCGTTTCTCCGAGCTCTTCTGCTTCTTCGGCATCCATGGAAGTCGACGTCGGCGCACGCCGACCCGACGCCACCAGATAATTCTTGGCAGTGTTGATACCGATCCGGTATAGCCACGTGTAAAAAGCACTATCGCCGCGAAAATTCGGCAGCGCGCGGTAGGCTTTTATAAAGGCTTCCTGCGCTACGTCCTCCACCTCCGATGCGTCTCTTATAAAGCGGGACAGCAGCCGGATCAGCTTGCGTTGGTACTTTGCGACCAGCAGCTCGAACGCATGCTTGTCGCCACGTTGTGCGCGCTCGACCAACTGCTGGTCGATTTCGCGGTCACTCATGAACCATTTCCCTGTTATCGTTGTTATTCAGGCTCGCACACCGTGTCTTGCTCGTGCCCCGCCCGTAGCCTGCGTAAACTGCCAAAACGCAAAGCGGGAGTATACCGAACCCGCACAGCCTATTCGTCACAATTCGCATCAAATCACATCAATTACATGAAAATTGAGGCGAACGGGCCGCGACACGCAAGAGACCCGCCAGATCGAAATAAGTTCGCGGAAAGGCCGTGAAACTGCTCCAGCGCCGTGCGAGAGTTCACAACGTAGAAGCTGGTGTACGCCAGGCCCGCTCGCTGGCCTCAAACAGCCCTTGTATCAGCAACGCCAGCACCGCCGCCGGAATCGCCCCCGCCAGCATCATGGCGTGATCGTTCACCGCCAGCCCGGCAACGATACGCTCGCCGTAGCCGCCCGCGCCGATAAACGCCGCAATGGTGGCCGTGCCCACATTTATTACCGCCGAAATCTTGACGCCCGCCAGCACCGACGGCAGCGCCAGCGGTAAATCGATCAACCGCGTCACCGCCCCGGAACGCAGGCCCAAGGCATAGCCCGCCTGCCGCAAGCCGGGGGCGACGCCTGCCAGTCCGTTTTCGGTGTTACGCACAATCGGCAGCAGACCATATAAGAACAGCGCAATCACCGCTGGGGCCATGCCAATACGCCCCAGTGCCGCAATCAAAAACGCCAGCATTGCCAACGCCGGTATCGTCTGCAACACCCCTGTGACGCCCATAATCCACGGCCGCGCCCGCTTTGAGCGCGCCGCCCACACCCCCAGCGGCACACCCACGCCCACGCTTAAAGCCAGCGCGCCGAACACCAACAGGCAATGATCAACCGTAAGCCGCCAGAAATCCGGCGCAAACAGTTGCGCCAGCCAGCCGGGACGGCCTTGTGCTGCCGACGGTTTGCCGCCAGCGTTCAAAAAATCAGCCGCCACGTGCGCAAACGGCTGGCCATCCAGTTCGGCGGCGGCATTCATGCGCATCATCGCCGCGTTGGAAATGCCACCTGCCATCCCGTGCACCGCAGCAAACGCCAGCGGTGCGCGCGATGGCAAATCCTTGCGGTAAACCAGCACCCCTTCATATGGCGGAAAAAACGCGCGATCATCCGTCAGCACCTTCAAGCTATAACGGCCAAGCTTCGCATCCGTGGTGTAAACATCCATCACATCAATGCGGCCCGCCTTGATCGCCTCATAAGCCAGCCCGTGATCCAGCCCCACCGGTTGGGCGGCCAACGCATACGTCTCGCGCAACGCGGGCCAGCCGTCCTTGCGATTGAGAAACTCCTGCGACAAACCGTAACGCAAATCCGGCGCGCGCATGAGATCAGAAATTTTTGTGATGCCCAGCGCCTGCGCACGCGCATCCGTCATCGCCAGTGCATACGAATTACCAAAACCCAACGGCGCACTCACTGCCAGCCCATGCGCCGCAAGCGCAGCATTCAACTCCGCCAACGAAGGCACACGCGCAAGCCCCAGCAACTCAAACGCCAACGTGCCGGTGTAATCCGGATATACATCAATCGCCCCGCTTTTCAACGCGGCAAATAGAATGGCTGTGTTGCCCAGACCTTGGCGATGCGTTGCAACGGCATTGCCCGTAGCCTGAATGCGCTGCGTAGCGATTTCACCGAGGATGTACGATTCGGTAAAGCGCTTGGAGCCTACGGTTACGCTTTCGCCCGCCATGGCACAGGGCGCAATCAGCAGCGTGCATATCACGGCAACAGCGCGCATAAGCGCTAGGGGAAATGAACGTAAGTATTTGTTTTTATTTAACATTTTAAAAACTACTACGCCTTGTATAACAAGCCTGCGTGAGGCCAACGTAATCAAGTATATACTATGTGTGTATAACATCTTGGGGCACCCGACATGCACACCACCCGCGTATTCACCAACGGTAACAGCCAAGCCGTGCGCCTGCCACGCGAGTATCGTTTTGACGGCGGCGAAGTCGTGATTAAAAAAGTGGGCGACATGGTTATCTTGTTTCCCAAGCAATACAAGGAAGCGCGCTTCAAGGAATTGCTTGCCGCATTCGACAACGATTTTCAGATTGCGCGTACACAACCCCAAGCCACACAAGCGCGTGATTTCAGCGCGGCATGAGCGCACCGTATCTGCTCGACACCGACACCTGCATTTACCTGATTAACCGGCGCACGGGCTTTGAACGTTTGCTGGAGCATCTTGAAACACTCGCCTACGGCGACGTTTTAATTTCATCGATCAGCGCTGCTGAACTGGAATTCGGCATCGCCAAAAGCCATCGCGGCGCGGCAAACCGCAATCGCTACACGCTGTTCATGGCGCGATTTGAAATCGCCCTGTTCGACGAGAACGCTGCAAGCCGCTACGGCCCGCTGCGCGCCACACTCGAAACGGCAGGTACGCCCATAGGCCCGCTGGACACACTCATCGCCGCGCATGGTATGGCGCTGAATGCCACGTTGATTACCAACAACGTGCGCGAATTCAGCCGCGTGGAAAATCTTAAGATCGAAAACTGGTTTGCAGACATTTAGTTTTACGCCGTCACTGCTTGCGCGGTTCCAAAAAGCGGATTATTGCTGCAACGAAAAATTGACGGATTCGAATATACATTCCGCCAGCAATCCGTTGCAAAATTGCGCTTGCCACATCCAGTTTTTGTAGAATGGCCTACTGACAGGCAGAATGGTTGTAGTGCGCTACACCCGGCATGGCGCGGATCGCCATACTTTTAGCATGAGGAAAGCCAATGAACGCGAACAAAACCGTATCGCGCTGCGCCTTGAAATCTAAACTAGCCCGCGTTGACACGCATGTCATCAAGCCGGATGAATATCAGGAAATTCCTGAACTCACCGATACCATGCTTGCCCGCGCTAAAGTGAATAAAGGCGGAAAGCCGGTATCGCAAAACCCGCGCGAGTTAATATCGCTGCGCTTACCCGCTGATGTCATCGCACGCTGGAAAGCCACCGGCCCGGGTTGGCAGACGCGCATGGCCGATCGGCTGAAAAAGGCTCGGTGAAGCATTCGAATCTCGTCATAGTTGAGCTTGTGTAAGTTGCTGAATAGATAGCGCCAGCACAGAGAGGCGGTTAGAGCTTGTCGTATTTTGTCGCCTTACCTCGAGACTTGTCTACCGGATACTTATTCGCATTGATCGCCAACTTCTTGTCGGCTGATTTCCGATGATGCAATGCTGGCCTGCAACTACGCAGCTCTGATGCTTGAAAAAGGCGAATTTCAGAAAGCGGAAGTACTATTCAAGCAGGCTATCAAGGGCGGAAATTTGCCCAACGCCTATTATGGACTGGCCCTGCTTTACCGGATGGCGAGTGAGTTTGATGCCAGTAAGGGCGTTCTTGAAACAATGTTTTCCCGAATACCGCAACAGACTTTGGCAAGAGAATATGCGGGGATATACGCCGAAGCCAAACACCTCTATAGCGAGTTAAACAAAGAGAAAAAGCATTGAGCCAGGTCAATCGGAATTTTCCACCGAATTGGGCACAAGGATTTCGCCACCGCGTAAAATTTCTATTCCGGCAAAAGCTCGAGCACAATTAATCTTTAGCACATTGATCGATTTCAAACATCTTACTGCGCCTCAATCCCCGCCTGCTTAACCACTTTAATCCACTTGGCGACTTCAGCTTTGATATAGGCCTCGTGCTCGTCGAGCGTACTGCCCACGGGCTCGGCACCTTGCTCGATGAGAAATTTGCGATTCGCCGGATCGCGCAGCGACGTAACCAGTGCACTGTTCAAACGCTCGCCTATGGCACGCGGAATTCCCGCCGGGCCGATATAGCTGAAGCCGCTACTCACCACGTAGCCGGGCATACCGGCTTCGATCATGGTGGGCACCTCTTTGGCAAACCCCGCGCGCTTGTCGCCGGTTTGCGCGATAAGCCGTATACGCCCCTGCTGCACATGTCCATAGACGAGCGGCAGGCTGGAGAATTGCAGTTGCACGTGTCCCGCCACCAGATCGATGATCGCCGGGCCAGCGCCCTTGTACGGCACATGCACAATTTTCGTTCCAGCCATCGCATTGAACAGTTCGACCGACATATGGCCGACGGTGGCACGCCCTGAGGAAGAACAAAACAATTGCCCCGGTCGCGATTTCGCCAGTGTGATCAATTCCTTGACGTTTTTCACTGGCAGCGAGGGATGCACCACCAGCCCGGACGGCACATCCACAACCAGCCCCAAGCCGGTGAAATCTTTCACCGTGTCGTACGGCATTTTTTTGATCATTGACGGATTGATCACAAAACTCGCGGCTACCAGGCCTACGGTGTAACCATCCGGCGGGCTTTTGGCGATGATCTCACCGCCCACCGTGCCACCCGCGCCTGCGCGATAGTCAAACACCAGTTGCTGCCCCAAAACTTCCGTCATTTTCGGTTGCAGCAATCTGAAAAACACATCGCTGTTGCCGCCGGGCGCGGCCGGATTCACCACACGGATGAGTTTGTTGGGAAACGGTTGCGCCATCGCTACGCCGCCAAACAACATTACGGTAAAGCTTCCCCACACGCAGCAACGCTTCATCGCCCGCTCCTCAAACAACATATTATTTTTTAAAATCAAATACTTATTTATTTCCTGCTGATTTGTCCTGCTTCCCGTACCAATCCAGTATCTGCTCACCCGTCCAGAACAACACACCGGGCTTATCGCGCAGCGTCTTGAACACCGTTTCAAAATATTTGATGCGATGCGCAACACCGGAGATATACGGATGCACAGCAATCGCCATGATCTTCGCGCGCGTTTTGCCTTCTTCGTAGAGCCGCTCAAAGTGATCCATGGTGCGCGTGACGAACTCATTGCTGGAATGATGCTGCACCATCATCATCGGAATGTCGTTGCACTCCGCGTTATAGGGCATTGCCACCACCTTGCCATAGTTGGTGCGGATGTTGCACGGCTCGTCGTCGATAATCCAGTCAGCGATGTATTTGATACCCGCTTCGGCCAGATAATCCGGCGTGTAATTTGTCTCCGTCAGTCCCGGCGACAGCCAGCCTACCGGCGCCTTGCCGGTGAAATCCTTGATGATTTTGACCGTACGCTGAATCATCGCGCGCTGATCTTTTTCAACGTGTATCGGCTGCTGGTCATACGAGTGACCCACAAACTCCCATCCAGATTTCAGCGACTCTTCCGCTACCCGCACATAATCGCTAATCACCCGCGCATTGGTGAACAGCGATGCCTTGATACCCAGATCATCCAGCGCCTGTTTCATGCGCCAGAAGCCCACGCGCATGCCGTATTCATGCCACGCCCAGTGCGCGAAATCCGGTACGCGGTTGATGTGGGTTGGCGGCGGCAACACTTGCCGTGGCATCGGCCGATGGATATCCCACACCTCAACATTGATAATCGGCCAGATCACCACGCGCGCGCCGCCAGGCAGCTTTAACGGCGGACGATCAATAATGGCGGAATAGTCGAGGCGTTGCGATGGAAGCATGATTTGCCCAGCGTAATGAGTGAATGTTGTTCAAACGATTATACGGGCAATTTGCATAGCCAGTTGCGATTGACTACCATGCGTCAGACGAGGAGATCACTCATGAAACGCATTATTTTTTTCACCCTGATCAGCACTGCAACCTTTCAGGAGGCTGCTGCTCAAAACCCTTCGACAAGCTCAGGGCAGGCTTTCCCTACACGCTCGATCCGGCTGGTGGTGCCCTTCCCACCAGGCGGCAACATCGACATCACTGCACGCGCTATCGCACCGGGTCTGGGCGAACTGCTCGGGCAGACTGTCGTAGTCGACAATCGCGGTGGCGCAGGCGGCTTGATCGGCATAGAGATTGTGACCAAGTCTGCGCCGGATGGACACACGCTGGCACTGGCCTCCAGCGGCACTATCACGGTGGCGCCATCGCTCTACACCAAGATGCCCTACGATCCAATCAAGGATCTGACTGCGATCGCGCTGCTGTCGTATGTGCCGATTGTGCTGGTGGTAAACCCCGGGAATCCTGCGAAGTCGGTCAAGGAATTTATTGCGCTCGCCAAGAGCAGGCCTGGCAAGTTGACGATGGCATCGGGCGGAAACGGCACCTCCAATCAACTGGCGGGCGAACTGTTTCAGCTGGAAACCGGCACAAAGTTCGTGCATGTTCCCTATAAAGGCGCCGCCCCTGCCGTTGTTGATGTGATGGGCGGGCAAGTCGATATGCTGTTCGATCAATTGAGCGCATCCAGTAACTTCATCCGCTCCGGCAAGCTGCGCGCCTTGGTGGTGGCCGGTGAAAAGCGTAACGCTGTCATACCCGATGTGCCCACCATGATCGAGAGCGGCTTGAAGAATTGCGACGCGGGCACGTTTACCGCATTAATGGGCCCGGCTGCATTGCCGCGCAACGTAATCGCTGCGCTGAATACCGCAGTCAATAAAACACTGGCCATGCCGGCAACACGCGAACGTTTTGCGGCCGTGGGTGCAAGCGTACTCGGCGGGACACCGGCGCAGCTCGACAAGAACCTGAAAGAAGAACTGGCGATGTGGACGCGCGTGGTCAAGGCCGCCAATATCCGTGTCGACTAAGCATCGGCCTGATGCGCGCAGCATCGGTGTTACGCGAATTTGCGTCTAAAGAGATGATTCAATACCATGCGCGTCCAAGGAGATTTCCCATGACGCGCATCATTCCGTTTTTGTTGCTGGTGACTACTGCAATCGGGCAGGCAGTAGCGCAGGCCTACCCCACACGCCCGGTACGTCTGGTGGTGCCCTTCGTACCCGGCGGCAACATCGACATCACCGCACGCGCCATAGCGCCGGGCCTGGGTGAGTTGCTGGGGCAGCAAATTGTGATTGATAACCGTGGCGGGGCAGGCGGCCTCATCGGCACCGAACTCGTCGCCAAATCCGCGCCGGATGGTTACACGCTGGTGCTGGGCTCCAGCGGCGTGTTGACCGTTGCGCCGACGCTCTACAGCAAGATGCCATACGATTCCGTCAAGGATTTTACGCCGGTCGTGCTGCTCTCCTATGTGCCGATCGTGCTGGTGGTCAATCCCACTCTGTCCGCGAAAAACGTGAAGGATTTCATCACTCTCGCCAAATCACGTCCTGGCAAAATGATCATGGCCTCGGCGGGCAACGGCACCACCAATCAACTCGCAGGCGAATTGTTCCAGATGGAAACCGGCGCGAAATTCGTTCATGTGCCGTACAAAGGCAGCGGCCCGGCGCTGATCGACTTGATTGGCGGGCAAGTCGATATGCTGTTCGATCAGCTCAGCGCATCGAGCAACTACATTCGCTCTGGTCGTCTGCGCGGCATCGTGGTCGCCGGTGAAAAACGCAACGCGGTGATTCCCGATGTGCCGACCATGATTGAAAGCGGTTTGAAGAATTGTGACGCAGGCACCTTCACGGCGTTGATGGCGCCCGCAGGATTAGCGCGCGAGATTGTGACAAAGCTGAATACCGCCGGTAATAAAGCCCTGGCCATGCAAGCCACGCGAGATCGATTTGCAACCGTGGGCGCTGATATTCTTGGCGGCACACCCGCGCAGTTGGATACGCTTATGAAACAGGAGCTGGCGAAGTGGACGCGCGTGGCGAAGACTGCAAATATCAAGCTGGATTAACGCGCCACCTTTATAAAGATCATTTAAAACAAATACTTACACCGCGTCAGCGTATAGCCAGGGGCGTTCACTTTTATAAGCCGCCTCAAACGCATCCAGCCGCTCACGGTATTGCACGGTGCGCGCAATATCATCCAGCCCTTCCAGCAGACATTTCTTGCGCACCGGGTGAATCTCAAAGCGGTGCGTTTTTCCCTGCGGGTCAATCACCGTCTGCGCAGCCAGATCCACACTGATCGTTGATCCCGGATGCTCGCGCAACTGGGTACGCAGTGCGGCGCATTCCGCATCACTTAGCACCACTGGCAGCAAGCCATTTTTGTAGCAGTTATTCGCGTGAATATCGCCAAAGCTCGACGCAATCACACAACGAATACCAAACTCATACAAGGCATACACCGCGCTTTCACGTGAAGAACCGCTGCCCCAATTGCGATCCGCCACGATGATCTGCGCGCGATTAAATGGCGCAACATTGAGCAAATGTTCCTTCTCGCTGCCGTCGGCATTGAAGCGCCGGTCGTGAAACAGAATGCGCGCATGCTCGGGCCCGCGCGGCACTTTGTTAAAGCGCGTCGGGCAGAGTTGATTGGTATCGACATTGGGTTCGTCGATGGGTGCCGCTACTGCGGTGATGGTGGTGAAGGGATTCATTTCATGCGCCTTTCAACAAATCACGCACATCAGTCAGCCGACCTTTGAGCGCCGCCGCAGCCGCCATCGCGGGGCTTAGCAGATGCGTGCGTCCACCGGTACCCTGGCGGCCCTTGAAATTGCGGTTTGAGGTGGATGCACAACGCTCACCCGGCTGCAATTGATCGCCGTTAATGGCGGTGCACAATGAACAACCCGGCTCGCGCCATTCAAAGTTTGCCGCTATCAATATTTTATCCAGGCCTTCCTGCTCGGCTTGACGTTTCACCAACTGTGAGCCGGGCACTACCCATGCAGGAATCACCGCGCGGCCCAGTCTGGCAACCGCTGCCGCCGCGCGGATATCCTCAATGCGGGCGTTAGTACACGAGCCAATAAACACTTTGTCCACGGTGATGTCTGACAGCGCCATACCCGGCGTCAACGCCTGATAGTCAATAGCGGCGGCCATCTCCTGCGCGGCGATTTCGTCTTTGACATCGCGCGGGTTGGGCACCACACCCGTCACCGGTCCACCTTGCTCGGGGTTGGTGCCCCACGTCACCATCGGCGCGATGTCGGGCGCATTCAATGACACCTCGCTGTCAAAGCGCGCACCTTCGTCGCTGGGTAATTGCTGCCACAGTGCCAGTGCTGCATCCCACTGCACCCCTTTGGGCGCATACGGTCGGCCTTGCATGTATGCGTAGGTGGTGTCATCGGGCGCAACCATGCCTGCACGCGCACCGGCTTCGATCGACATATTGCAAACTGTCATGCGGCCTTCCATGCTCATATGACTAAAGGTGCTCCCAGCGTATTCGAGCACGTGGCCGGTGCCGCCTGCCACACCGATTTTTGCAATGATGGCGAGAATCACGTCTTTGGGCGACACGCCAAAACCCAGCTTGCCGTCAATGGTAATGCGCATGGTTTTCTGCGCGCGCTGCCAGATGGTTTGCGTTGCCATCACATGCATCATGTCGGAGGCGCCAATGCCAAACGACAGACAACCGAACGCGCCATGCGTGGACGTATGCGAATCCGCGCCGCAGATCAGCAAGCCCGGCTGCGTAATGCCCTGCTCCGGCGGCACGATGTGCAGAATACCCTGACGCGGATCGTCAATGCCGAACAGGGTGATGCCATGCCTGGCTGCATTGGTTTGCAGTTTGATCACCATATTGCGAATCTCGGCATTGGCGATGCCTGCCACGCCATTTTCGCGCCCGGTGGTGGGCACATAATGATCGTTAAACGCGAACACCTGTTTGGGCCGCGCGATGGTACGGCCCTGCTGCTCCAGCTTGTCAAAGGCGTGTGACGATCCTTCGTGGAAAAACGCACGATCCACGTGCAACAGCAGTTCGCCCTCCTCCTCCACTACAACATGGCGATTCCAGATTTTTTCGAATAGGGTAAGCGGCATCAATTACTCCGTAAGGGTTAACGTCGTCTGCTACTGGACGTTGTTCTTCTCGTTGTCGTTGATGACGACGATTTGGTAGTGGTCGTTCTCGCCGAGGAAGTAGACGATGATGTCGAAGGCGACGCGCTGGATTTAGCGGCGTCTTTGGCACTGGTTTGGGTAGCGGGTTTCGTCTTGGCGGGTGCCTGGCACACAACGGAGAGCTTGGGGCAGTCACAGCTTTTCGCCGTTTGCCCGCTGGGGCAACTGCCCTTATACGATTTACCGCTACAGGTGCAGTTCATGGTGGATTGTGCTGACGCGAATCCCGAAAACGCGAACAAGCATGCGCTCAGCAGGGCTGTAACTATGGCTGTTTTCATCCACGTCTCCTTTTCAGTAAATACCGCTATATGAAATCCTTCACCACATCGATGCTGGCGGGCACCGCCCCGCGCTCAACCTGTTTCACCGCTTCATTCATATTAGCGTGTGTCTGTGCTGTTACACCAATTTCCGCGCCCTTGTCCGCCACAAAACCGTTGATGTAATCAGTCTCCGTGCGGCGGCCTTTGAGCATATCCTGCCCCATTGATGGCCGCTGATCGTCGTCGCGCCCTCTGGAGCCTTCAATCAGAATATTTTCAATTTCGGCCAGCGCGTCGCCGCTGCCCTCGCCTGCGCGCCCCAGTGTTTCGGGTTCCATGCCGAGCATGGTTTCAAGATTAAAACCCAGCGCCTGCCCCACGCGTACCGCTTCGGAACCCAGCCGAATCGACAAACGGCGGGTGTCTTCACGGCCATCGCGCTGGTTGCCGCTCAAGCCGGTGGCCGCCGACAAGCCGTTACGCATCGAGTTAATCACCAGCTTCGACCAGCGTTCGCCCCACAGATTGCTGGTGACTTTGCTGCTGTCGGCGCATGACAATAAATCCGCAACGTCCTGCGCGCGCTGCGTGTGACGCCCATGCACTTCGCCCACGCGATACACGATATGTTCAGCACCGCCCAGATGTATGGTGCGCTTGATGCGGCCCGGCGCAACCAGCTCCGCCGCGATCAAACTGGCAATGCAGCCCATGACCTTGCCCCAACCCACCACGCCTGCAATACGCTCTTCGTTAATGCAGTTTTGCAGCGACACCACGTAGCCCGCAGGCGCGAGGTAGTCCTTGATCAGATGCGTCGCCCAAACAGTGTCGTACGATTTTACGCACATGAACACAATGTCAAACGGCCGCTGCTTCACTGCCGACTGCACGTCGCTAATATGCAGGGTGTTAACTTTCACCACATGCATTTCTGCGGGCGTCATGCCAGAAATATGCAGGCCGTGTTCGCGCATGGCCTCGACGTGTTCCGGCCACGCATCGACCAAGGTCACGTCGTGCCCCGCACGGGTCATATGCGCTCCGGCGTAGCCACCGATTGCACCGGCGCCTACTACTGCGATTCGCTTACTCAAAAATAATCCTTTAAAAACCATTACTTAAGTAATGCCTACATTAAGCAACCCTTAACTGTCTTTGAGCTTTGCAACAATCGCTTCGGTCATCCGCCGCGTGCCGCCGCCGCCACCGAGGTCGGGCGTGATATCGCGCTTTTCCTTGAGCACATGCGACAACGCCTTGTCAATACGATCCGCGGCCTGCGACTGGCCGATGTAACGTAGCATCATTACCGCCGACAGTATCGCTGCCATCGGATTGGCGACGTCTTTACCGGCAATATCGGGCGCGGATCCATGCACGGCTTCAAACATGGCACAGTCTGGTCCGATGTTAGCGCCGGGCGCGACGCCCAGGCCACCGACCAGGCCCGCCGCTAAATCTGACACGATATCGCCATACAAATTTGGCAGCAGCAGACCGTCAAAAATCTCCGGCTTCATCACCAGCTCCATGCACAGCGCATCCACCACGCGCTGATCGAGTGTGATTTCGGGATACGCCTTGGCGGTCTCCTGCGCGGTTTTAAGAAACAGGCCGTCGGTCATTTTCATCACGTTGGCTTTGTGGCCCACGGTAAGCTTTTTGCGCTTCAGGCGACGCATGTAATCCAGCGCGAATTTGCTCACGCGCTCGGTCGCGCGAAACGAAATAATCTTGATCGCCTCGGCGGTTCCTTCGTCGATCATGCGCTCCATGCCGGTGTAGAGGTCTTCGCTGTTTTCGCGGAAGATGATGATGTCCACGTTGTCGTAGCGCGACTGCACACTCGGATAATTACGCACGGGCCGCACATTCACGTATAGCCCAAGCTCTTTGCGCAGCGCAATCGCCACACTCGGGTGCGAGCGCTTTTCGATGACGCCTTTGTCGTTCTTGCGCTCGATGCGCACGCGGTAATCACCGCCGAACGGCGTTTGCGTAGGGCCTTTGATCACCACTTGATTGCGCGCGATGGATTCAAATACCGCAGCAGGCAGCGGCGTGCCCGTGCGTTCACCTTCGACCATGCCGGCTGCAACTTCTTCAAACTCTACTGCTGCACCACTCGCCAGCACAATATCGCACGCTGACTTTGTGACCTCCGGCCCGATGCCGTCGCCAGGTATCCAAGTTACTTTTTGCACGAATTTCCCCCTGTGGCTCTACTCGTCTTTGCCGTCTTCTTTGTATTTTTTCAGCATCGGCAATATGAAAGGCAGCAGTATCGAAATCACCGACATCACCACCAGCGTGATCGTGATCGCGCTGCCGAAAAAGATTTTCGGACTGGCGCCGGAAATCGTCATCGCCTGCCGGAACGATTGCTCCATCATGCCACCGAGCACCAGCGACAACACCAGTGGCGCAACAGGGATATCTATTTTGTCAAAGACATAGCCAACCACGCCAAATAGCAGGATCAGGTAAAGGTCGGTCATACTGCCGTTAATGGCATACGCGCCGATTACCGATATGGCAATAATCAGCGGATACAAAATACCCGAGGGAATTTTAAGCAACTGCACAAAAATGCCGATCAGCGGCAGATTCAAGATCAGCAGCATCACGTTGCCGATGTACATGCTGTTAATCAGGCCCCATACCAAATCGGGCCGGTTCTGGAACAGTAGCGGCCCCGGCTGTATGCCATACATGATGAACGCCCCCATCAGCACGGCCGTTGCGCCACCGCCGGGTATGCCCAGTGTGAGCAGCGGCACCATCGCGCCAGCGGTGTCGGAGTTGTTGGCCGACTCCGGCCCGGCAACACCTTCAATCGCGCCATGGCCGAACTCAGCAGGGTTTTTCGACAGCCGCTTCTCAGTGGTGTACGACATGATCGACGCAATCGTACCGCCCGCACCCGGCAGCACACCAATGATGAAGCCGATCACGCCACCACGCCAGATCGGCCCTATGGAGCGCGTCCATTCTTCTTTGGTCAGCCACAGTTTGCCGGTAATTTTCATGGTGGCAGCGCCGGTACCCTTGTAGATATCCTCCAGCCCGCGAAACACTTCCGCCACGGCGAACAGCCCCACCACTACCACTACAAAACCCACGCCATCCTGAAACTCTGCCACTCCCATGGTGAAGCGCGCCTGACCGCTCTGCAAATCAATGCCGATGGTGGCGATCATCAAACCCAGAATAGTGGCCAGCAAACCTTTCGCCGCTGATTTTCCGGTCAGCGTAGACACCGCCGTCATCGCAAACAACATCAGCGTGAAGTACTCTGCTGGGCCAAACTTGAGCGCCATCGAAGACAACGGCACGGCGAATACGGTCAGTCCAATAACACCCAGTGTGCCCGCGATGAACGAACCGATAGCTGATACCGCAAGCGCTGCACCAGCGCGCCCCTTCTTTGCCATCTCGTAGCCGTCAATCGACGTCATCACCGAAGCGGCTTCGCCCGGCGTGCGAATCAAAATGGCCGTGGTTGAGCCGCCATATTTGGTGCCGTAGTAAATGCCGCACATCATGATCAGCGCGGAAGTCGGGTTCATGCCGAAGGTCACCGGAATCAGCAGCGCGATACCAGCCGACGGCCCGATACCAGGCAATACGCCAATGATGGTTCCCAGAAATACACCCAGGAAGGTGTACCACAGGTTGATCGGCATCGTGCTGACCGCGAAGCCGTTAAGAATATGATTAAAAGTCTCCATGTTTGCGGCCCCTTAAAACGGCAGTATGCCGGACGGCAAATTAACGCCCAGCAACTTGGTAAAGGCGTAATAACTGAGAAAACCATAGAGCAACGACGTCAGCACATTGGTCCACGTTTTGCCTTTGTGGAAATAGGATGTCATCACCAGAAGGAATAGCGAAGTGGACACGGCATACCCCAGCGGCTCAAACAGCGCAAAGTAGGTGCCGGTAACCACCACGGCACCCGCAACAATCTTGTAGGAGGACGTATCCTGTGGTTCTGTTGCGGCGGTTTCTTCCCCCGGCTGTTCTTTGGGTGCCTTGCTCTCTTTGATCATCTCAGCCAGTAACATCGCGGCTGCGATTAACAGCCCAACACCGAGCAATCGCGGAAATGCCTTGGGCCCCAGCGGATCGCCAATTTCAAGTGTGGGAATTTGTGAGGTGGCCCAGAAGTAAATTCCCGCCAGCACCAGAATACCCACGAATATAATTCTGTCCGTCATCTGATTTTCTCTCTCTTTTTACGGGATTGGACACGCCGGCTAAGCATAATATTTGGTGCAATGCATAACCTGCGCAACACTCCTCAATGCCAAGCGCGCCCGCAGTTTACCGAAGAATACTGCTATCGTGTTGAAGCACTGGCCGCATATTCACATCACCCACTGGACTCTGCCGATGTGTGGGGCTTGACGTACCAGCACGCACAACGCATGCGTTCGTACACGCAGTTGTTGCGCCATTTGAACCCGCGATAATGTTTTCACACCATCAACGCCCCGGAAAAGACTAAAATATCGGCCACAGGCGCGCGGTCGTTTTTTGCATAGGATCGCGGCCTTTCACCGTGTTCGCACAGTGTTCATGTACACCCCCACCATAGAGCCATCGTGGTTTTCTCTAACTATTTGATTTTAAAGAGTTATCTATGACATACGATCCGTTTAAAGCCATCCGTGAATTCAAACTCAAATCCGGCAAAACCGGCAAAATGTATTCGTTGGCCGCGCTCGAAGAAGCCGGGCTGGGCAAGACGTCGCGCCTGCCAGTCAGTCTGCGTGTGGTGCTTGAATCCGTACTGCGCAATTGCGACGGCAAGCGCATCGGCGACGATCGCGTTAAAGAACTCGCAGGCTGGCAACCGAACGCCGAGCGTACGGCGGAAGTCCCCTTTGTACTCGCTCGCATCATGCTGCAGGATATGGCGGGCTTCCCGGCGCTGAATGACTTTGCCGCCATGCGTGCCGAAGCCAAGCGTCAAAATTTCGAACCTACCAAAATCGAGCCGCTGGTGCCAGTCGATCTGGTGGTCGATCACTCGGTGGTGATCGACGTACATAACTCGGTTGATGCGCTGCGCAAGAACATGGAAATCGAGTTTGAACGCAACGGCGAACGTTACACCTTCCTCAAGTGGGCCAAGCAGGCGTTCTCCGGCATCCGCGTGATACCTCCGGGTAACGGCATCTGCCATCAGGTTAACCTTGAATACCTGTCGCGCGGCGTGTGGGAAAGAGATGGCGTGTATTACCCTGATTCAACCGTCGGCACCGACTCTCACACCACCATGGTCAACGCCATCGGCGTGCTGGCCTGGGGCGTTGGCGGCATCGAGGCGGAAGCCGGCATGCTGGGCCAGCCCTACTATTTCCTCACGCCTGATGTGGTCGGCGTGCATATGAGTGGCAAGCTCAATCCAGGCGTCACCGCTACCGACCTCGTGCTGACGGTCACCGAGCTGCTGCGCAAAACCAAAGTCGTCAATAAATTCGTCGAGTACTTTGGCGAAGGCGCCGCTTCGCTGTCGCCGACCGACCGCGCCACCGTGGCCAACATGGCGCCCGACTACGGCGCCACCTGCGGCTTTTTTGCGATCGACGACAAGACGCTTGAGTACTACCGCATGTCGGGTCGCGAAGAGCATTGCGACGCGATTGAAAGTTATCTCAAAGCGCAAGGCATGTTTGGCATTCCTAAAAAAGGCGATATCGACTATTCGCAGGTGGTCGAGCTTGATCTTTCCACCGTACGCCCCAGCGTATCAGGCCCCAAGCAACCTGAGGACCGCATCAATCTCGAAGGCATCAAGAGCCGCTTCACCGAGCTTTACGCAAAGCCCGTTGCCGAAAGCGGCTACAACAAGCCCGCTGCCGATATGGACAAGCGTCTGCCCGTGCCCAACAAATCCGGCATGGACGTGGGCAACGGCGATGTGCTGATCGCCGCGATCACGTCCTGCACCAACACCTCCAACCCGTGGGTGCTGCTGGCCGCTGGTCTGGTTGCCAAGAAAGCTGTCGAAAAAGGCATGAAGCCGCATCCGCGCGTCAAGACATCCATGGCGCCTGGTTCCAAGGTGGTCACGGCGTATCTCAGGCAGGCAGGCCTGCTGCCTTACCTGGAGCAACTGGGCTTCCAGGTCGTCGCTTACGGTTGCACCACCTGCATGGGTCTTGCGGGACCGCTGGATAAAGAACTCGAAGATACCGTAGTCAAGAACGACCTGATCACCGCAGCGGTGCTCTCTGGTAATCGCAATTTCGAAGCGCGCATCCATCAAAGCCTGAAAGCCAATTTCCTGATGAGCCCGCCGCTGGTCGTCGCCTTCGCGCTTGCCGGAACAGTGCTGAAAAACATGGACACCGATCCCATCGGCAACGACAAGGATGGCAAGCCGGTGTTCCTGAAAGACCTGTGGCCCACACCCGCTGAAGTAGATGCCCTGATGAAGTTCGCCACCGACAGCAAGAACTTCAAGCGTGAATATGGTGATCTTGCGGGTGCCAAGGATCTTTGGGACGCCATTCCCGAAGCCAAGGGCGCGCTGTTCCAGTGGGACCCGAAATCAACTTACATGCTCGAACCCCCGCTGTTTGAAGGTTTCAAGCGTGAGTTACCCAAAGTCACCGATATCAAAGGCGGTCGCGCGCTCGGCATTTACGGCAACAAGCTGACCACCGACCACATCAGCCCGGTAGCGCCCATCCGCAAGGGCACACTGGCAGGTGATTGGCTGATAGCGGCCGGCAGCACGGATTTATCGAGCTTCGGCTCGCGCCGCACCAACCACGAAGTCATGGTGCGTGGCGCATTCGCCAACCCGCGCATCAAGAATCTGCTCGCGCCAGGCACTGAGGGCGGCGTCACCATCCATCAACCCAGCGGCGACAAGATGACGATTTTCGAAGCATCGATGCGTTATCAGAACGTCGACAAGGTGCCCCTGTTTGTTTTCGGCGGCGAAGAATACGGCACCGGCTCATCGCGCGACTGGGCGGCCAAGGGCACGCAAATGCTCGGCGTCAAGGTTGTGGTGGCGCGCGGCTACGAGCGCATCCATCGCTCCAACCTCGTCGGCATGGGCGTGCTGCCATGCCAGTTCAAAGGCGCGGATAGCGTGCAGTCACTGAATATTACGGGCACCGAGTCGTACGATCTGCTGGGCGTGGAAGGCGGTAATCTGAAACCGCTGCAGGATGTCACGCTGGTGATTCATCGTGCTGATGGCAGCAAGCAAAATGTTACCGTGACGCTGCGTGTGGATTCGCCGATTGAAGTTGAGTATTTGAAGCACGGCGGCATTCTGCCGTTTGTGTTGCGGGAATTGATGGCGGCGTAACATACGCTGCTTTGAAGTGAGGGTGCGGACACACACTCTCACTGTCGTTCCCGCGCAGGCGGGAACCCATAACACGGTGCCATAGGGCACATCGCATGGATTCCCGCCTGCGCGGGAATGACAAGTCATAGTTTGTGGTGCTCCGTGAATTGCCTACATGCTATTTCGTGGAGAAACAACTTCGTTAACCCCTACTACCTGGAGTCCCTTAGATGGCACAAGACACCTTCAAAACCCTGCGCGATTTCACGCCCTCCCCAGGCAAATCCGGCAAATATCACTCACTAGCCGCACTGGAACAAGCAGGCCTCGGCAAGATCTCCCGCCTGCCGCGCTCTATCCGCGTGGTACTCGAAGCCCTCGTGCGTCACTGCGACGGCAAGCGCGTGAGCGAAGAACACGTCAAAGCCCTCGCAGCCTGGCAGCCCAACGCCACGCGCACCGCAGAAATCCCCTTTGTGGTGGTGCGTATCGTACTTCAGGATTTGATTGGCTTTGGCACCCTTAACGATTTGTCCGCAATGCGCGCAGCGGCAGAACGCCTCGGCGTGCCGCCGGGCAATATCGAGCCGCTGGTGCCGGTGGATGTGGTGGTCGATCACTCGGTTGAAATCGACGTTTACAACCGGCCCGACGCCGTGCAGCGCAATCAGGAAATCGAATTCAAGCGCAACGCCGAGCGCTATCGCTTCGTCAAATGGGCGCAAGGCGCCTTCAAGACGGTGCGCGTGGTGCCGCCCGGCAACGGCATTATTCACCAGATCAACATGGAACATCTGTCACGCGGCGTGTTTGAAAAAGACGGCGTGTGGTTCCCCGACACCGTGTTCGGCACTGACTCGCACACCACCATGGTCAACGGCATCGGCATCGTAGCATGGGGCGTCGGCGGCATCGAAGCCGAAGCGGGCATGCTGGGCCAGCCCAATGCGTTCCTGACGCCCGACGTCGTCGGCTGTCACCTGACCGGCAAGCTGCGCGAAGGCGTCACAGCGACTGACCTTGCCTTGACCGTTACCGAACTCATGCGCAAAGCCAAAGTCGTCGGCAAGTTCGTCGAATTCTTTGGCGAAGGCGCAACTGCGCTGACCGCTGCCGACCGCTGCACCGTTGCCAATATGGCGCCCGAATACGGCGCGACCATGGGTTACTTTCCAGTCGATGAAAAAACCATCGAGTATTTCCGCACCACCGGCCGCGAGCCGGAGCAAGTCGCCGCGATTGAAGCGTATTTCAAAGCGCAAAACATGTTCGGCATGCCGAAGTCCGGTGAAATCGACTACAGCGAATTGATCGCCCTTGATCTCGCCAGCGTCGTACCTTGCCTGTCGGGACCGAAACGCCCGCAGGATCGTGTCAGCCTGCCCGATCTTGGCCGCGGCTTCGATGCACTGTTCTCCGCACCCACCGACAAAAACGGTTATGCCCGTGCTGCCGACGACCTCAATCGCCGCGTGGACAGTGGCCACGCCGATTTTGATGTGGGTCATGGCGACGTGCTGATTGCGTCGATCACGTCCTGCACCAATACGTCGAACCCTGCGCTGCTGATTGCGGCGGGCTTGTTCGCCAAACGTGCTGTGGAACGCGGGCTCACGATCAATCCGCGCGTCAAAACCTCGCTTGCCCCAGGCTCCAAAGTGGTTACAGCCTATCTGCGCGATGCTGGGTTATTGGCCCCGCTCGAAAAGCTGGGATTCGGTGTCGTCGCCTACGGCTGCACCACCTGCATGGGCGCTGCGGGCCCGCTCGACGCCAAGCTCGAAGAGGCCGTAGTGTCGAAAGATTTAGTCACCGCCGCTGTGCTCTCCGGTAATCGCAATTTCGAAGCCCGCGTGCATGCCAACCTGCGTGCGAACTACCTCGCCAGCCCCGCGCTGGTGGTGGCTTACGCGATTGCAGGCACCGTGCGCACTGATCTGCTGACGGATCCGCTGGGCAAGGGCGCAGATGGCAAGCCGGTGTTCCTGAAAGACCTGTGGCCCACCGATGCAGAAGTCGCGTCACTCTTGAAATTCGCCGCCAATGCCGAACACTTCCGTCGCGAATACGGCGACCTGTCGGGTAACAAAGCCTTGTGGGATGCGATTCCCACGGTCGAAGGCGCAATCTATAAATGGGATGAAAAATCCACCTTTATCAAGGAACCGCCGTTCTTTGAAGGCGTTACCCGCACACCCGGCAAAGTCACTGACATCGTTGGTGCTCGCGCGCTGGCGATACTCGGCGATTCAATCACCACCGATCACATCAGCCCCTCCACCAAAATTCGTCCAGGTACGCCCGCTGGCAAGTGGCTGGAGCCGTTCAAAGATCATCCGCCGTCCGAGTGGGGCCACTTCGGTGTGCGCCGCTGCAACCATGAACTGATGGTGCGCGGCACCTTTGCCAATGTGCGCCTGCGCAACATGGTCGCCCCCGGTACCGAAGGCCCCATCACCAAGGTACAGCCCACCGGCGAACAAATGACCATTTTTGAAGCCAGCGAAATCTACCGCGCCAAGAACACACCGCTGGTAATCTTCGGCGGCGACGACTACGGCATGGGTTCCTCGCGTGACTGGGCCGCGAAAGGCGTGCAACTACTCGGCGTCAGAGCGGTCATTGTCAAAAGCTTTGAGCGCATCCACCGCGCCAACCTGATCGGCATGGGCGTGTTGCCTTTGCAATTCAAAGCGGGTGAAAGCGTGGCATCGCTGGGCATCAATGGCACCGAGAGCTTCACCATCGAAGGCATGAACGGTGGCAACGTCAAGCCACTACAGGACGTTGCGATGGTGATTACGCGTGCTGACGGTTCAACTCAGCGCGTGACGTTAACGCTGCGTATCGACACTGGCATCGAAGTGGATTACCTGAAGCACGGCGGCATTCTGCCGTATGTGCTGCGAGATTTGGTGGCTGCTGCGTAGACAAATTGAAACTATAGTTCAGCCGAAATGCCTGATGTCGTCGTTATTGCCGGGCCCAACGGGTCCGGCAAATCAACGACTGCACCAAAACTGCTTCGTGACACTCTACGGGTTGAGGAATTTATCAACGCCGATGTCATTGCCAGCGGACTTTCTGCATTCGCGCCGGAACGTGTAGCATTTCCGGCAGGCCGCATTATGCTGCGGCGGATGAAAAAATTAGCCGAGCAGCAGAAAAATTTCGCCCTTGAATCAACTTTGTCCAGTCGGAGCCTTGCACCCTGGCTCTCCAAACTACACGCTGACGGATATGTCATTCACCTGATTTTTCTGTGGTTGGCTGACGCAAACCTCGCCACCAAACGTGTCGCTGAGCGCGTCAACGCAGGCGGTCACAACATCCCGGAAGAAATTGTACGCAGACGATATACTCGCAGCATCAGCAATTTCTTCAATATTTATCGCCCGCTTGCAGACTCATGGCTCATGCTGGACAATTCATTGCAGGATTCGCCCAAACCGGTCGCCTGGCGAAATGTTGGCGGGCCGATTCAAATTGTTAAAAGCGGACCTTGGATCAAACTGCGAGCACAATATGAAAAGAACGTCTTCCAGTAACGGCAAATACAAAATCGCCAGCGAAATCAGTACTTTTAACTTCGACGTGCCTGCGCTGGTTCGGGCCGCACGCAGCGCCGTACGCGAAGCAGTTCGTCAGCACAAACGCGCCGGGCACTCGATTGCGGCTGTTGTCGACGGAAAAGTGGTCACGATTCCCGCATCGCGCATCAAAGCACGTAGGGCGGGATAGACGCGCCCTTTGCGTAGTAACCCACCACTTGTGTTACATGTCACCACGAATGGCGGATTACACTGCGCCAATCAGCCCTACAAGACTGAATATAAGCCCGTAGGATGGGCTGACGAAGGAAGCCCAACTTCTACCGGTGCATCACTCGCGAACGTTGGGCTTCACTACTCCCAGCACCAACCTACAACATCCGCCACTGCGCACCCGCCTCCACCGCCCGCCCATCGCGCGCAAGCTTGAGCAGATGCCCGTGCAAGGAGCGGCGAGCAGGCACATGCAGCTTGGGTGATACGTCGTCGTAAACCACCGGCACGAGTTCATCGAGCGTTGCTGTTTTAGCCGGGGCCTTGGTCAGCGCATCGACTACCTTTTGCTCGCGCTTCAGACGGTGTGCAATAATTTTAGTGACTTCTTCGCGCGGCGTTTCGATCAAGTGGCCGTGGCCTGGCGCAAACGCGGTGATGTTGTAGTTGCCCAACTTATTGAGCGAGGCAAAATAGTCAAACATGTCGCCATCGGGCGGCGATATCACCACGGTGGAGCCTTGCATCACGTGGTCGCCGGTGAACAACAAACCCGCGCCTTCGAGCAGATAACACAGGTGGTTGGACGCGTGCCCCGGCGTGTGTATGGCTCGGATTTTGAATGCGCCGCAATCCACCACGTCGTCATTGACCAGCGCGTGATCCGGCTTGAATTCGGTGTCCTGCCGTCCATCCTGCGGCACTTTGCCGAAGCCGTGAATCAGTGCGCCGGTGGCTTTTGCAACAGCGCGCGATGACGGCGAGTGATCCTGATGCGTGTGGGTACAGAAAATCCAGCGTAGCCGCTTGCCACTGTGCTTGATCAGCAACTCGGCATGTGAGGCAATCTCCGGCCCCGGATCGATCATCGCCAGATCCCCAGAGTCATCGCCGACGATGTAGGAATTGGTGCCCGGCCCGGTCATCATGCCAGGGTTGGGGGCGGTGATGCGCTGCACGCGTGGATGGATGCGAACGAGTTCGCCGGGGATAATGGTACTGGGGGTGGTTGCCATAATTAAAATCCTCCTGTTTCTGAATAGAATCTAAAACTTGCCTCTGCCCGCCTCAGTCCCGGCCTCTTCATAACCGGGTTGACCCGGCAGCACGCGCAGGCCATCCTTGTTAATGCGCGGCTCGATCACGGGGATGTCACCCAGCGCCTGCATGCAGGTCATCAGCGAGGCGACGCTGTCGTGCTCCGCAAACAGCCGCAGCGTGTTTACCGTGGGTGTGCGCATGTCGAATTTTTTCTGCTTATGCAGACTCAAGGCTTCTGCCGGACGCACCCACAGGTGGTTGATGGTTTCGCGGTTGTCGTGCAGCGGCTTTTGCGATGGCGGCGCAGCCGCCACAAAGAACCGGGTGTCGTAGCGGCGCGGCGCGCCTGCGGGCGTGATCCAGTGGCTGAAATAAGTGATGTGCTGCAACGGCAGGCGCAAGCCTTCATCTTTGAGCATTTCGCTTAACGGATGTTCGCCGTGTTCAACGCGGCTGCGATAAGCGTGAAACCGCGCCGCGCGCACTTCATCATCCAGCGTCACAATTTCATCTTTGTCGTTGCACGCGAGCAAAATGCCCGCCTCTTCGAACGACTCACGTATTGCGGCAACCCAGTAGGCGAGACCGCCGCTGACAAGACCCAGCTTGCGGCTGGCATCAACATCGTTGAGCCCCGTGCACAATGCTGCAATATCCTCGCTGCCATCATGCGCATCCACCGCGCCGCCGGGGAACACGTACGCGCCAGGCACGAACACCGATTGAAAATTACGCTGCACCATCAGCACTTCAAAGCCCTGTGGCGAATCGCGCACCAGCGTAACGGTCGCGGCTGGGCGCGGAATCAGCTTTTCTGTCATAACCATTTGTTTATATTGATTAAATTTTAATTCAATGCAATAGCCATCAGTACCAATACATCTGTGGCGAAATAACCATGCCTTATGTTACCGCGCCCGCACCGTTTCATTACAATTTGAGGCCCGCTGCACGCGCGACATCCTGCCACTTGGCAATCTCCGCCTGCAAATGACGCAGCAACGCCTCAGGCGTGCTGTGCCGTGCCTCAGCCCCCTGATTGGCAAACTGCGTTTGAACCGCTGGCATAGCCAGCGCCGCTGCCAGCGCGCCATTCAGTTGTTGCACGATGGCGGCAGGTAATCGCGCCGGGCCCAGCACCGCATGCCAGTTGTCCGCTTCGGAATTTTGCAAACCCGCTTCGGCCATGGTTGGCACTTCCGCTGCGGCGGGCGACCGTTTGGAAGCCGTCACCGCCAACGCACGCAAGCGCCCGGAATTCACATGCGGCAGCGCAGGTGGCATGCCTGAAAAGTACGCGTGCGATTCGCCGCCCAGCACGGCCGTGTTGGCTGGCGCACCCCCTTTGTATGGCACGTGCACCAGCTGCGTGCCGGTGCGCAATTTGAACAACTCCGCTGCCAGATGCTGCGGGCTGCCATTGCCTACCGACGCGTAATTGAGTTGCCCCGGTTTTTCTTTCGCCAGGCGAATCAGATCCTGCACGGATTTCACTGGCAGACCAGGGTGCACTACGAGTATCAGCGGCACCGACGCCACCATAGCCACCGGTGTGAAATCCTGCGGCACCCTGAACGCCAGCGCGGGATACACACTGGGGCTTATTGCCACCGATACCGTCGCCATAAACAAGGTGTAACCATCGGGTGCCGCCCGCGCGACGATCTCCGCGCCGATATTGCTGGTGGCGCCAGGACGATTGTCGACAATGAGCGGCTGGCCGAGCTTGTCATTCAGCGGCTGCGCCAGAAGACGCGCAAGTATGTCGGGCGCGCCGCCCGCCGCGAAACCAACCACCATGCGCAGCGGTTTGGTGGGGTACGTCTGCGCCTGAATCTGGGCCGAGACCGACAAATACAGCACTATTAAAATAAATATCTTACGCAACATCGCCTCTCTCATCGCCGCTTGCCCGGTGCACAGAGATTTTCGCATGGCACACCGTCGCCATTTTTATCCAGCGTCTTGATACGACACTGGGTAAAGTAAAAGCGCGCTTCGTCACACGTGACCATCTGCGAACAATAGCGCTTTTTGCCGCAGGGACTCGACGACGCGTCGATTTCCCGCGTCGTGCCATGCGCTTTGCGAAACTCCCACGGCGGCGTTGGGTTTGCGCTCGCCCACAAACCACGCCGCGCGCTCTGTGCTTCAACCTGTAATGCAATCAACGCCTTGTCGGAATGATAGTGTGAATACTCCCACGCCATGCCGCGCCGCAGTTGCTCTTCGTTCACATTGACGCGGCCTGCCTGTATCAACGCGACCACACGGCCATAGTCATCCACCGTTTTAGTGGTTACGCTCACATCCTTGCGCAATACCATGGCAGACAGCGCAGCGCGCGATGCCGGTCCGAAATCCTGCAATTTTTCCGGCGCGTCTATACCGGCAAGGCGGACCGTCGTTTTCTTGCCCGCCTGTTGCACGATAATCGTATCGCCATCGAGTACAGCGATGACGTGGGCGCTGAAGGTTTCTGCGCGAGGCGCTGCAACGCTCAGTAAAAATAGTAGTGCGGCAACGATTCTCACAACGCAACTTTACCCAGCGCCTGCAATATCCGCTCCGGCGTAAACGGCTGATCGTTGACGCGCGCCTTGAAGGGTTTCAAGGCATCGTTAATGGCGTTCATGACTGCCGCTGGCGCACCCGCGACACCTGCCTCACCTGCACCGCGTGCGCCGAGTTCCGACACCCGCGTCGGCGAATGCGTGTGGCCCACTTCGATATCCGGCATTTCACCCGCCATCGGCACCAGGTATTCCGCCAGTGTGCCGTTGAGCAACTGCCCTTGGTCGCTGTAGATGCACTGCTCGAATAACGCAGCGCCGATGCCCTGCACCACGCCGCCACGGATCTGCTCATCCACCAGCAATGGATTCACCACGGTGCCCGCATCATCGATCACCCAATGCTTGAGCACTTTGACAAAGCCGGTTTCAGGATCCACTTCGACGTAGCTTCCATGCGCGCCATTGGTAAAAATACCGCTGTAGTGTTTTTGCGCGTAACTGCGTGTCACCGTCAGCTCGGGCTGATAATCCCTGGGCACCTGCTCAGTGCGAAAATACGCGGTGCGCGCCACTTCTTCGAGCGAGATTTTCACCACGCCGGTTTGCGCATCCACCACATTGCCGTTGCGAATATCCAGCATCGACGCTTCTGATTCCATCAGCCGCGCAACGAAATTCAGGATGTTTGCCTTCAACGCTTTGCCGGTTTGAAACACGGCTTCGCCGCCGATGCCGGTACCACGTGAACCCCAATTGCCGCCGCCATAAGGCGTGGTTTCGGTATCCCCCATGATCACCCGCACGTTCTCTACTGCTACGCCTACGCAGGTGGCTGCCACCTGTGCCGCAACAGCGTGTGCGCCCTGGCCAAACTCCGTCAGACTGGTCGCCACCGTAATGCCGCCAGTAGGCATCAAGCGTATGGTGCAGGCATCCTGCGACGCAATCGACACGCCGCCTTGCCCGTAGGTGGCCGACGACGACATGGAATTTTCAATGAACATCGCCAGCCCGATGCCGCGATACACACCCTTCGCGCGCAATGCCTGTTGCTCACGCCGAAGCTCATCATAACCCATTGTTTTTAACAACAATTCCAATGATGCATGCTGAGAAAGTTTTTCAAACGTTGCGCCACTCAAACAGGTGCGCGGGTAAGCGTCGTCGGGCGCGAGATTGCGTTTACGAAAGGCAGCGGGATCCATGCCCACCGCGTCGGCAGCGAGATCGACGATGCCCTCGGTGATTGCGCACACCACCGGGTGTCCCACCGCGCGATATTGACCATACATGCCCTTGTTCTGAAACACCGCACGTGCGCGCCCTCGGTAAGCCTGCGGCATGTAAGGCGCACCGGTGAGATTGGTGACGTGAATACCTTCGTTCGCACCACCGCGCGGATAACCGGAATACGGACCGATGCCATAGATGTCATCCACCTCGAACGCCAGCATATCACCCGCCTTGGAGACAGCACAGCGCACCGTCGCACGATGCCCGCGTGCATGAAAATCCGACACAAACGATTCCAGGCGGTCGGCCACGAATTTCACTGGACGCCCGGTGAGCAGCGCCGCTGCTGCCGTAGCCATGTCGTCGCCGTAGGTGTGAATCTTGAGGCCAAACGCGCCACCGACATCGGGCGCAATCACCCGCACGTTGTTTTCCGGCAGACCAAAGTGATGCGCGAGTATCCATTGCATCATGTACGGCACCTGCGTGGAGTGCCACACCGTCATTTGTGCATCAGCAGCGTTGTAATCGACGAGAATGGTGCGCGATTCCAGCGACACCGGCGTATGACGCCCGGTGGTAAACGTGGCCTCAACCACATGATCGGCTGCGGCAAACACATCATCCACCTTGCCGTTATCGATGAAGCGTTCCACGCACAGATTGCTGCCGAGTTCAGGATGTATCAGCGGCGTTGCGGCATCCAGCGCGGTTTCGATATCAGTCACGGCAGGCAGCGCTTCGTACTCCACCTCAATGTATTGCAGGGCATCTTCAGCCAACGCCCGCGTTTGCGCCACCACCATCGCCACTGGCTCCCCCTGCCAGCGTGCGATATCCACCGCCAACGGCAATTGCGGCGCAGACTGCATTCCCTTGATGTGTTTCAACACACCGACGTACGGCTTGCACATCGCGGCCACGTCAGCCCCTGTGATCACGCGTACCACGCCCGGCACCCGCACGGCAGCGGCAATATCCAGTCGCGTGATACGCGCATGCGCATGCGGGCTGCGCAACACGGCTGCGTGCAGCATGCGCGGCAATTGGAGGTCATCTACGTATTGCCCGCGCCCGGCGAGCAGGCGTTTGGCGTTGGCGCGCGGGAGGGAGGCGCCGATGTAGCCGCTATTGTTTGATTCTTGTGATTTCAAAATGAAAATTCGTGCGATGCGGCGATTACCCAGCCACCAAGCCCATCAACCGGCCCAAGGCATCATCGATAACCACCTGCGGCGCGCGCTCCACTTTTTTTGCCTGACGTGCATTCAAGTCAAGCATGCGAATTTTATTCACCAAGGCGACGCCTTGCGTTTTGCAACCTGTGCCGGTCAGCGATACGGCAAAACCTGCGTATCGCGCAAAGTCTCCACCTTGCGTGATCGGCGCCACCAGCACATCACCCAGCCGGTTGAAATCCCTGGTGGTCAGCACCAGCGCCGGACGCGCTGCACCACGCATCTCGTGCCCGACCACTGGGTCAAGACTGACGCGAACAATATCGCCACGATCAAATACCGCCATCACCAAACCTCTTGACCGGCGGGCCGCGCCACATCCCATAGCGCCATGTCAACCGGAGGGGGTGCTTTCGGGTCGCACTGGGCCAGCATATCGGCGAGCGAAAACTTCCGCTTGGGCGACAGCGTTATCGTATGCTCGTCCGTCGTTTTCAGAATCATCGACTGACCCGCCTTAATGCCCAGATTTTTCAACACCGCTGGCGGCAAAACCGCTACCGTACTGTTGCCGTACTTACGTAGCACTACTTCCATCGCCTCACCTCACTGTTTAGCATCGTTGAACATAGTTTATTGCCTGCCGTAAACGCTGTCAATCAGTGTTGAACATCTGGAATGGGCGATTTACAACGTCCTCGCTGCAAGCCGTTCAATCAACCGCAACTGCTGCGGCAGACAAATACCCGCAAGATCGTAACACTCCACTGACGTAGCGCGCGCTGCCGTGCGTAGATGTTCATATTTTAACGGTTGCCCCAGCGCATCGATCACCCTATCAGCCAGCGTACGATGATCAAAAAAATCCACCAGCAGTCCGTTCTTGCCGTGGGTTATAACCTCCTCCACCGGCGCGGTTGCACTGCCCACCACCAAACAGCCCGCACTCATGGCTTCGATACAGCTCCAGCCCAGCACAAACGGATAGGTTAAATAGACGTGACATCTTGAAACCTGCAACACGTTCAGATAGGCGCCGTACGGAATACGCCCAAGAAAATGCACGCGATTCAGGTCAATGTCCGCTTTGACTTCATCCAGAAACATCTGCTTCCAGGTGTGACCTTCGGGCGCCTTTGGCCCGTATGACACTTCGTCGCCACCGACGATCAGCACGGTAGCGTCAGGCCGTTCGCGCAGTATGTGCGGCAGCGCCCGCATGAATTGATGATAGCCGCGATACGGCTCCAGATTACGATTGACAAAGGTGAGCACCTCATCGCCAGCGCGCAGGGTTTTGCCATCCACAGTAATCGTCGCTGCGGTATTGGGGCGCACGATTTGCGTATCGATGCCATCGAACACCACGCTGATGCGCTCACGATACGCGCGCGGCATGGTGCTGTGCTGAAACTGGGTGGGCGTGATACCCCAATCCATGGCGTCCATCGTCAACAGCAGATTGGCATTCTTGGTGCGTACTCTGGCGGCGTTGCCGATGTCGTTGGCGGCGAACTCGGCATCGAAATTTACATCAAGTCCGCGCACCGCGTAAAAAAATTCCAGCAGCGCCAGCAACTTCGCATCCGGCCATACGTCTTTCAGAAACAGGCTCTCGCCCCAGCCGGGGTTGGCGACGATCACGTCCGGTTTGTAACCGGATTGCCTCATGCGCACCGCGGCGGCTGCACACGCGTCACCGCGTATCAGTTTGGTTTCAAAATCCGCCGCCAGCGGATGAATATCGCGCGTGGAACCACGCCCAATCGGATACCGCACCATCGGAATCTGCGGCAAGCCCGCGCCATCAATCGCCAGCGCACGCACGTCATGTCCCGCGTTGGCCAGCGCAGGCGCCAGATGCTTGAATTGCCCCGGAAAATTCTGATGGATGAAGAGCAGATTCATGCACTGACGGTCATTATCGTAATTATTTGTTTTTATTGATTATTTCATGAAGTCCAGCATCAACGCATTGACCTCATCCGCTGCTTCGTACATCACCCAATGCCCCGCTCCCTCAATGCTGTCGATGCGTACATCCGACCTGGCGGCGCGGCATTCATCGACGCGGGGTTGAATATTCGGTATGCACAAGGCATCGGCGGCGCCCCAGATAATCTGCACACCGCAGGTCATTTTTTGCAGTGCCTGCGTCATCAAATCTGGCGTCAGGCTGATGCGCCGACCGTCGTAACGCGTGCGCAGCACATTCGTCAGATGCAGGTCTACCGCTTCTTCGGTCACTTTGAGCGGGTCTGCGATCATCATCACGCGCAGGTTATGCCCCAGCACTTCGCGCATCAAGGCGTCGCCTTCACTGGCCTTCGGAATTCTTTTCATGCCGAGATCGGGCTGTTTGCCGCCAAAGCCACCGGGGCCCATCAACGACAGCTTGTGCACGCGCGTGCCTAATTGCGCCGCGCATAACGCGGCAATCGCACCGCCCAGCGAAAATCCCGCAAGCCTGAACGCGCCCGTGGGCACAATGTCGTTTAACCCCGCCATCACCAGTGCAACAAACGCTTCGCACGGCATTTCCTTCGATACCCAGGGCGATTCGCCGTAGCCCGGCATATCGAGCGCGTGTACCGTGTAGTGCTGTGCCAACGCATCAAAATTGCGATCCCAGTGGTTCACGGAACCCATGCCGCCATGGATCAACACCAGTGGCGGGCCGTTGCCTGCCGATTTGCTGTAAAGCTTCATATTTATCTAGGGTCTTCGCGTACGAGTGTGGGTGAATTTGAGGCATTTTAGAGCACTGGCAACATGCACGTGAGTATTTTCAGTCGCAGATATTCCTCATCGCGCAGCCCGTATGCACGACGTTGAATGACGCGAATTTTGTTGTTCAATCCCTCAA
>CANKUB010000042.1 GCA_947486575.1 Betaproteobacteria bacterium
ATAATGGCTTTGTGAAACAGCCCTTGCGCCCGGGGCATCGCCATCAGCACGGCCACTTTTGATGCGCCGCCGGATTGGCCGGAGATGCTGACGTTGCTGACGTCGCCGCCGAAGTTGGCGATGTTTTGCTGCACCCATTTCAGCGCGGCAATCACATCCAGCATGCCTACGTTGCCTGCGTCGGCGTAACGTGCGTCGTTTGATTCGGTGAGTGATAAATGTCCAAACACATTCAGGCGATGATTGAGCGACACCAGCACCACATCACCAGCCTTGGTGAAGTTGTGTCCATCCAGCCCCGGCGCGCTACTCGCGCCACTGACAAAACCCCCGCCGTGGATATACACCAGCACCGGGCGCTTATGGTTGTCCGGGTTGTCGTTCACGCTCGGCGTGAACACGTTGATGACGAGGCAATCTTCGCTGTAGGCGCGCGTGTCGCGTATCCACGCGAGGTGCGGCTCTGTGGCCGGGCGTTCGTTTTGCGGCGCGCGCGGGCCGTAGTCGAGTGCATCGCGCACGCCTGTCCACGCCTGCACCGATTGTGGCGGCAGCCAGCGGTTTTTGCCGCCAGCATTTGCGCCGTAGGGGATGCCTTTGAAGCTGTGGATGCCCTCGCGCGTGGTGCCGCGCACTTTGCCAGATGTGGTTTCGACGATCGGGCTTGCTTGTGCCAATGCGGTGATGGCTTGCGCCAGCATGATGCCTCCGGTGAGTTTGAGGGTGTTGGTGATGAATACGCGGCGGGGTGTGATGTTTTGCATGGTGATGTGTTGTAGCTCAATCTTTTGCAACGATGCTATCACTGGCTATCGCTTTTGGCCGCGATTACCGGTATAGAATTCAGGGAAGCCATGAGTAGGTAACCGGGAAAATAGCAATGAAAAATAGTGTTAAAAAACAAATAGTTACGATAACTCTATTCGCGGCGCTGCCGTGCGCTGCAAGCCACGCACAACAGAATTACCCCACGCGCCCGGTGCGCCTGATCGTCACCGTACCACCCGGCGGTGCAGCCGATTTGGTGGCGCGCGTGATGGCGCAAAAGCTCGGTGACGCGTTTGCACAAACTTTCGTGGTCGATAATCGCGGCGGTGGCGGTGGACAAATCGCTGCAGAACTTGCGGCAAAAGCCGCGCCAGACGGTTACACCTTGTTGCAGCCGTCTATCACCACGCATGGCATCGGGCCGCATGTCTACGAAAAACTGTTGTTTGATCCGGTGAAGGATTTTTCACCGATTGCGCTATATGCGACGATGCCGATGATTATTGTTGTCAACGCGCAGGTGCCGGTGAAATCGATCAAGGACATGGTGGCGCTGTCGAAAGCGAAGCCGGGCGCGTATGCGTTTGGTTCATCCGGTTCCGGCGGCGCACCGCATCTGGTCGGTGAGTTGTTCAAGGCCGCCACGGGCGCCAACCTCCAGCACGTGCCGTACAAAGGCAGCGGCCCGGCGGCCACCGATGTGGCAGGCGGGCAGGTGGCGTTTTCGTTCGATGCGATTGCACCGCACATGCCGCATATCAAATCCGGTCGCACGCGCGTGCTGGCAGCGATCAGCCCGGCGCGCCTGGCGCTGTTTCCTGATGTGCCAACGATGAAAGAAATGGGCTACCCACAGGTGGCTGCATCCATCTGGTACGGCATGATGGCACCTGCGGGGGTGGCCAAACCGCTGGTTGCCAGACTCAACGCGGAAACCAATAAAGTACTGGGTCTGCAAGACGTCAAAGATCGCATGGCGGGGGCGGGCATCGATGCTGCTGCAGCGAATACGCCGGAGGATTTTGCGAAGTTTATCCGTGACGAGTTGGCGAAGTGGGGGCCGGTGGTCAAGGCGGCGGGGGCGAAGGCGGGTTAGGTGATGTGTGGGTGGCCTTTGCACCCTGCCGCGCGCAACAATCAAAGCCCCGCATGCGTAGCCCAGAATGTGGCTGGCGTTACGATGGGGTAGCACGCGCTCAACGCGAGCAAATCTTTATCACCGGTAATGAGGTAGTCGATGCCGGTAGTTTTGAGCGCCGCCAGCAAAGTGCCAAGCACGGGTTGGTCTTTGGCGTCACGCAAGTCCGGGTCTGCGTCTGGCAGCGGCTCAATGATTTCCGCCTGTATGGAAAGCGCATCTATCAAATCACCGATTTCCGCCAGTGTTAATCCGTGGCGGTGATTCAGACGCGGGAGCACTCGTTGCAGCTCATCCAGAATATAAACAGAAAGCTGCACGTCCACTGAACCGTGCCGTCAGGCTGCAATTATTTTGCCTGGCACACTGGCCGGATACGCGATGCCAGAGAGCAACACGTTGGTATCAAGTACCACCCGCAAGATGGGCACGTTGCGTTAGCGTTTTTTTGCAGATGAGCGTACCTGTGCGCGATCAAGCGCAATGGCGGCGTCAATTTCGGCCAACCCTTCGGCTTCAGGCGCATTTGCGTAACTGGCTTCGATGCGCAGGCACAGCGCGTCAAAGCGGCCTTGCATACGGCGTATACGCTCGAACAGACGCGCATCAACCAGCGCAGCCACAGGTTTGCCATCTTTGTTGATGACGACGCTGTCGTGCCGGTATTGCACCTGATTGAGCATCTCACCCAAGTTTTGCCTGAAGTTGACTGCGCTGGTTTCGGTGATCATGGTGTCTCCATTGCTATGACCATAATGATCATTATTATGTAATTTCGAGAAATGATCAACCAGGCACAAGAATAATAATTCGTCGTAAGCTTTTGTTTTTAATAACTATTCGATACGTATCCCCGCTGCCGCAATCACCTGCTTCCACTTGCCGGTTTCTTTGGCTATGAAGCGCTCGAATTCCTCGGGTGTGCCAGGCGCGATATTGTTACCTTGCGCTTCGATGGTGGTGCGCACGTCGGCGTTGTTGAGTAGGCGTACGATATCGGTATTGAGTCTGCGCACGATTTCCGTCGGCGTGCCCGCGCGCACCGATATGCCTTGCCATGATTGCGATTCGATGTTGTAGCCGGCTTCGATCGCTGTCGGCACGCCGGGCAGTTCTTTGGTGCGCTGTGAAGTGAGCATGGCAACACCGCGAATCCGTCCGGCGCGCACATGCTGGCTGCTGACAATGGTGGTCATCACGGCGGTGCTGATCTGGCCCGCGAACAGGTCCACCAGCGCGGGTGCGTCGCCTTTGTACGGCACATGGATCATGCGGATGCCGGTGACACGCGAGAGATATTCTGCCGTGAGGTGTATGCCCGTGGCGTAGCCGGGCGTGCCGTAGCTGATCTGCCCGGCCTTGCCGCGCGCCAGTTTGACGAACTCGGCGAGGTTACGCACAGGCAGCGACGGATGCGCCACGAGCAGGTACGGCACGGTGGAGATCAGGGTAATCGCCGCATAATCGCGCAGCGGGTCGTAGCGTGGCGTGGCTTGTGTTAGGGGAATGATGGCGAGTGTGCTGATGGTGCCGAGACCCAGCGTGTAGCCATCGGCGGGTGCTTTCAGCACTGATTCAAAACCGATAAGGCCGCCCGCGCCGGGGCGATTTTCAACAATAACAGTTTGGCTCCAGGATTCGGTGAGTTTTTGCGCGAGGATGCGCGCGATAGTATCGGTGCCGCCGCCTGGCGCGAAGGGCACGATCAGGCGCACGGGCCTGGCGGGGTACTGCGCCAATGCAGGGAGAGATAAGGTAATGGCAGTCAGCGCGCCGATCAACAGTTGCCGGTTCAAAATCGCACCAGCTCATCTTGCGGCGTGCCGGCACGAAATCGCGCCACGAATTCAGCCGGATCAATCTCGATGCCCGAGATGTTTTTCGCATACGATTCGGAGCGAAAGTACGCGAGGTAGTCCGCCTCGTTCACAAAGTTGGCCGACGATAACTCCACCGTGTTGCCATCGGGATCGTGATAGTAAAAACTGGTGCCCGGCCCGTGATTGAATGAACGCATGGGCGTGATGCCACGTGCGCGCAATGTTTCGTAGCGGCTGAACAGATGATCCAGACCGGCGTGGCGCAGTTGCATGTGGTGCATGCCGGGCTCGCCTTTTTGATTTTCCGCCTTGCCGTTCACTGCGGGCACTTCAAAAATGCCCAGCACCTGTGTGTACGGGTGCTCTGAAAATATGCGAATGAAGGCGATATTGTAGGCGCCCGTCCAGTTGGGCTTTGTGGCGTCGTCGCGCACAAAAAACGCTTTGACGTCGGTGACGGTTTCATACCAGTCTTTCAGCGCGGCAAAACGCGATGTTTTTAAAATCACTTCGCTGAATTGCGGCGGCGTGAATTTGCCACTGGCGGTTTTGACTTGATTCATGGTTCGGCCTTTGTCGAAATTGAAGCAAAAACAGGCAATTGCGAGCGATTTACCGCACCGGCAGAAATACTGCCGTGGCGATGGTTTGAATTACTTTCACCACCGTGCGATTATTTTTGTCTGCGGCAATTTTGGACAGTATATCGAGGCTGGCGATTATTTTGCCAAACTCGCGCTCAAAGCTGAGATTGACTATCGGCCCGGCACCTTCATTTGACAGTAGCAGCAATTGGCCTTGCGCGTCGCGGGCGGTGGAGAGCTTCCACACAGCGATTTCGATATTGCGCGCGGCGTTGTAAAGGCCCTGTGCGTCGAGATTATCGATCATGTAAAACTCGGTTTTATCGTGGAACGCTGTCTGGATCATGCTGGCCACGCCCACGGTGTAGGCGAGTACGCGGTCACCTTCATAATCCTCGCGCAGCGCCAGTTGTATCGCCTGCGTGTCGCGCGTGCCACGCAGATCAGCAAATTTCCAGTCGTGGCGCACATCAAAAATGCGTGCAACGCCGACATCCACGGTGCTTTGCCCGCTTTTTTTCAGCTCGCGGGGATTGCGGCGATAGAGCTTTTCGCTGAGGACGCGCAGGTTGCGAAAAATTTCCTGCTGATGCGCCTCAATAACCCGGTCGATATCGGATTTGCCCAATTGCGTGGGTCTGAAGCCGCCGCTCGGGCGCGGTGGCGTGGTGTGCTGGCTGGCGCAGGCGGGCAGCAATGCGAGCGCAATCAACATCAGGATTCGCATACAGGAACGCATGGCGCATGATACATCGTGCCGGGTTTTCCCGGCTGCACGGTGGCGTTTGTTGCTATAGTGTGGCTTCCAAAACACGCGCCGGAGGGTGTATGGAACCGATGTCATTCAAGCGCCCATTGATCATCACAGCAGTGCTTGCCACATTGCTGGTTGCGACCGGTGTGTCTATTGATGCTTTAACCTTTGCGCCACTCGGTTTGCTGGTGGTGTTCTGGCAGATACTGCGTGCCCTTTATTACGTGTTGCGGCGCAACTGGCCCGCGCTCAAATTGTGCGGCCTGCGACTGCTGATCTGGATCGCAGCGATGTTCGTACTGGTGATGGTGCATGACTACTATCAGAAAATCACCCAAAAAAGTGCGGATACGCTGGTGGCGGCGCTGCAGACATATCGCGCACGGGAAGGCCGTTTTCCGCGTGAACTTGACGCGCTGGCGCCGCGTGATATCGCGCAAGTGCCGTTGACGGTTAACTCGCCGGGCGCAGGCAGGCCATTTCGTTATCGGCTAGACGGTGATGTCGGTGAAAGATATACGCTCTCGTTCAACTCGGGCTTTCGGTTGCAGCACATCTACGATTCGACGACAAAGAAATGGGAGTTGCGAGATTGAGCGATTGATTTTAGGCAACGGATCAAGGCCTCTGCACTCGTTGCCGTGTTATGTGGTGCACGCCTGTTTTGCAGTAGTCATGCCGCCCCTCACACGCTAAACTGCGCGCCGTGTCTGAAATCGAAAAGGTCTTTTCTCCCGAAGGTGCGCTGGCAGCGGTGGTACCCGATTTCCGCGCTCGTGCCGGTCAGGTTGAGATGGCTGTTGCCATTCAAAAAACCATTCAAAAACAAAAGGTTATCATCGCAGAGGCAGGCACAGGCACCGGTAAAACATTTGCCTATCTGGCGCCTGCGCTGTTATCCGGCGGCAAGGTCATTATTTCCACTGGCACCAAGACCTTGCAGGATCAGTTGTTTGATCGAGATATTCCCACCGTGCGCGCGGCGTTAAAGGCGCCGGTGTCAGTGGCCCTGTTGAAGGGGCGCGCGAATTATGTGTGCCACTATCATCTGGAAAATACGCAGGCCGATGGGCGCCTGGCCACGCGCGAGGACGTGCGCTATTTGCAGATGATTGCGAGCTTTGCGCGGCGCACGCAAAGTGGTGATCGCGCTGATCTGGCGGATGTACCGGAGAGTGCAAGTGTATGGGCGCATGTGACCTCCACGCGCGACAATTGCCTCGGTTCCAACTGCGAGCACTTTGATAAATGTTTTGTCATGCGCGCGCGCAAGCAGGCGCAGGATGCGGATGTGGTGGTGGTGAATCATCATTTGTTTTTTGCTGATGTGGCGTTGCGTGATGAAGGCGTGGCCGAGCTGTTGCCCAAATGCAATACGGTGATTTTTGATGAAGCGCATCAGTTGCCGGATACCGCCAGCCTGTTTTTTGGTGAAAGTGTATCTACAACACAACTCCTTGATTTGGCAAGAGATTCTCGTATGGAAGGTATTTCGGGCGCAAAAGAGTTTACGGCCTTGCCTGAAGCCGCGCTGGCGCTGGAAAAAGCTGCGCGTGATTTGCGTTTATCGCGTGATGAGGATAACGGGCGGCTAACGCACAAAGAGATCAGCGGTGATAGCGGTTTCATCAGCGCATTGGATAACGCCTGCGCGAAATTGTCTGCTTTGTTTGTGCTGCTGGAATCGCAGGCGGAGCGCAGTGAGGGCCTGGAAAATTGCCGTGCGCGGGCACAGGAAGTTGCGCAAACCATCTCGCGCTGGCGCGAATCCAAGGATGATAGTTTTGTGCGCTGGATCGAGTTGTTCGGCGCTTCTTTGCAATTGCATGCTACGCCGCTGTCGATCGCTGAAATTTTTCGTAAGCAAGTCACCGAGTCGTCGCGTGCCTGGGTGTTTACCTCGGCCACATTGTCAGTCAATGGTGACTTCAAGCATTACTGCGGCGAACTGGGACTTGAAGACGCGCATACGGAAAGCTGGGCCAGCCCGTTTGATTTTGCCAATCAGGCGTTGCTGTATGTGCCCAAGAGCATGCCAAATCCGAACACGCGCGAGTACACCGCGGCTGTGGTTAAAGCTGCGTTGCCAGTGCTGATGGCGAGCGAAGGCAGAGCGTTTTTGCTGTTCACCAGTTTGCGCGCCATGCGCGAGGCGAGCGAACTGGTGCGCGATGAGTTCAAGACGCGCGGGCTGGATTATCCGGTGCTGTTGCAGGGCGAAGGCTCGCGCACAGAATTGCTTGATCGCTTTCGCACACTCGGCAATGCGGTGCTGGTGGCCAGCCAGAGTTTTTGGGAAGGCGTGGATGTGCGCGGTGAAGCGCTATCGGTGGTGGTAATCGACCGGCTGCCGTTTTCGCCGCCGGATGATCCGGTGCTGGCGGCGCGCATCGACAAAATGAACCGCGAAGGGCGCAATGCGTTTATGGAATATCAGGTGCCGCAGGCCGTGATCACGTTAAAGCAGGGCGCCGGGCGCCTGATACGCGACGAAACCGATCGTGGTGTATTGATGATCTGTGATCCGCGGCTGGTGGATAAACCCTACGGCAAGCGTATCTGGCGCAGCCTGCCACCGATGAAACGGACGCGCGAGATTGCCGAAGTGGAAGCGTTTTTTACGGCGAAAACTATCAGTCAAACCGCCGTTGAACTGGCCGCAGGCACGGTTCCCTGAGATTCCAGTCGCCGCTGCACGTATTCTGCATGCGCGCGCAGGTTGTAATACTGATCGGAATATTCGACCGGCACCGGTATCGCCCAAACGGCCTCGTCGATGCGTGCCATTTCCGCCAGATGTGTTGCGTGATCTGCCGGATTGTCGGACATATCAAGTTCGAGCTTTTTCAATGCTTCATACCAGTGCCACAAGCGCTTGCGGATGCGCCAGCTGTAAATCATCGGCACGATCTTGATCAGTGGCACCAGTATGGTGACCACGGGAATCAGCAGCACCACCAGCCGATCCATCCACACCGCCAGCCAGAACGGCAGGTAGCGCTGAAAAAACGGCGGGCCGGATTTATGAAAACGCTCTGCCACGGGGCTCATCGGCAATTCGCTGCTTTGCGATTGCGGAAAATGATTTTCGGCGTGAATAATGCTGGGGCGTTTGTGTACCTCTGCCGCAGCCTGCGCTAGCGCAAACTGTAGTGCTGGATGCAGATCATCGCGTGCCGCGACGATGGCCCCGGCGCCGATCATCGGCACATCACGTGCAGGAATATTGTCTTTGAGATCAACCACGCCCTGATGCAGCGTAATGCGCGACAGATACGCTAAGCGCATGGCGTACGCATCGGCTTGAGCGAGGCTCATCAGTTTGATGTCTTTTGAGCGCAATGGTGCTTGCAGAATTTCAGCTTCGGGGCCGGCCACCAGGAACGCTGCGTCGATTTCACCTGCGTTCAGTTTTTCAAGTGCGTCTTTGGCCGAGGTTGCTACCAGCGTGGCGTTTTCAGGCGTGATGTCCGATAGCCGTAATAGCTGCATAACCAACTGATTCGTGCCGCTACCGATCGGGCCAACCGCGATGCGTTTGCCGCGCAGTTGCGCAAGCTGTGTGGTGTCGTTGGGCAGGCGGTGGAATACCCACACCAGTTCATAAAACATGCGGCCCAGGGAGAGCATGTTGTTGGAGTCTTCTGGCAGGGTGGTGCCGCCCTGCACAAAACCGGCGCTGGCCTGCGGCATGGCGCCGCGCATGCGGGACAGGTTTTCCAGCGCGCCAGCCGACGTTTGCACTTGCAGCTTGATGCCGTCGCGCGCGAGGATTTCTTTGTATTTGATGGCGTAGCGGTAATACGCACCGCCTTCCGCGCCCGCGCTGAACACAAAGGTATTGGGCGGTGCGGGTTGCACAAAGCGCGAGGTCAGCCAGAACGCCGCGGCGATCAACAGCGCGGCTGGCCCAACGATGACGAGCCATTCGCGCCATGCAGCACGCTCGAATTTGGGCCGTTTGAAGGCGGGTCGATTGAGCGCCATAGACGGGAATTATAATCCCGTCATGCAATGAACCATTTACTGAAAATATGCCAGGTGAACCACGCGGCTGCTATCCACAAAACAATAACAATCGCTGCACCCAGCCAGTTGCGCGGCTTGCTGTGTTTTTCAGCCATCCATAGTGTCGCTTTTTTGCGGCACTCGGCAAGTATCGGCGCGGGGATGAATTTCAGCGTGAGCCAGATGCCGATGGGTAGCAGAATGGCATCGTCGAGCAGGCCGAGTACGGGGATGAAATCAGGGATGAGATCAATCGGGCTGAAAGCGTAAGCGACAACGCTGATAGCTAGCATTTTTGCAATCAGTGGTGTCTGCGGATGGCGGTAACAAAACCACAAAGTCACAGCTTCGCGTTTGAGCTGCTTTGCCCATTGCAATAGCCGATCTAACATAAGTATTTGTTTTTAAACGATTTTTGAATATAGATCGTGCGCGTCTGCACGCGTGATTTCAACCTGCACAAAATCGCCGGGCTTGATATCGCCGGGTTTGCTGATGAAAACGCTGCCGTCAATTTCAGGCGCATCAGCGTAGCTGCGGGCGACGGCTTTTTTGCCGTCATTGCTGTCGATCAACACCGTTAATGTTTGTCCGATTTTTTTCTTCAGGCGTGCTTTGCTGATTTTCTCTTGTGCTTGCATGAAGCGCGCCTGGCGTTCTTCACGCACTTCTTCTGGCACCGGGTCAGGCAGCGCATTGGCAGTTGCGCCTTCAACCGGCGAGTAGGCAAAACAGCCGACGCGATCAAGCTGCGCTTCTTCGAGAAACGCGAGTAGTTCTTCAAACTCGGCTTCGGTTTCGCCGGGAAAGCCCGCAATGAAGGTGCTGCGTATCGTCAGTTCAGGACAAATCGCGCGCCACGCTTTGATGCGCGCCAAGGTGTTTTCACTGTTTGCCGGCCGCTTCATCAACTTCAAAATGCGCGGGCTGGCGTGCTGAAATGGCGCGTCGAGATACGGCAGGATTTTGCCCTCCGCCATCAGCGGAATCACTTCATCCACATTCGGATACGGATACACATAATGCAGGCGTACCCACACACCCAATTCGCCCAGCGCCTGCGCGAGCGCGGTCATGCGGGTTTTAATCGGCTTGCCGCCCCAGAAGCCGGTGCGGTATTTGATATCGACGCCGTACGCGCTGGTGTCCTGCGAAATCACCAGCAGTTCTTTGACGCCTGCCTTCACCAGATTTTCAGCCTCTTGCATGACATCGCCAATCGGGCGGCTGACCAGATCACCGCGCATCGACGGAATAATGCAAAACGTGCAGCGATGATTGCAGCCTTCGGCAATTTTTAAATAGGCGTAATGCTTGGGGGTGAGCTTTATACCTTGCGGAGGAACCAGATCAATGTGCGGATTGTGTTTATGCGGCAGATGCTTATGCACTGCGCGCATCACTTCATCGGTGGCGTGCGGGCCGGTGACGGCGAGCACTTTCGGATGCGTTTGTTTAACGATATCGCTCTTGGCACCGAGGCAGCCGGTGACGATCACTTTGCCGTTTTCGGCCAGCGCTTCGCCGATGGCGTCGAGCGACTCTGCCACTGCGGAATCGATAAACCCGCAGGTGTTGACCACCACCAGATCCGCGTCGGTATACGAGGGCGAGATGGCGTAGCCTTCAGCACGCAGTTGCGTGAGGATGCGTTCGGAATCGACCAGCGCTTTGGGACAGCCGAGCGAGACGAACCCGACTTTTTTAGCGGGCATTTATATGACCGTGAAAAAGGGGAAGCTAGCTTTTATTCTCGCCGCCGTCTTTACCTGGCGTAGCACCCGTAAAACCAGGGAACGGAAAGCCGCCAAACATATTACGCGTTTGGCTCTGCATCTGCTTTTGCATATCGACAAATGCGTTGGCGCTTTGTTCGAGGTAGCGCCCCATCAAGCCCTGAATCGCCGGGCCCTGCATTTTGACGAACTCGTTCCAGGCCTCGGTGTTGAGCATGGGGTTGGCGCCGTAGAGTTGGCTCGATTGATCCTGCATGCGCTTCTGGATATCCATGAAGGTGGAGACGTTTTTTTCGAGGAAGTTGCCCATCATGCCCTGCATGGCATTACCATAAAACCGGATAACCTGCGACAGCATATCGCTGGAGAACATCGGCGCGCCGTCGGTTTCTTCTTCGAGAATAATTTGCAGCAAAATGCTGCGCGTGAGGTCTTCTTTGGTTTTGGCATCCTCAACCCGAAACACGGTGCTGTCGAGCACCAGCTTTTTGACATCGGCAAGTGTGATGTACGTGCTGGTTTCGGTGTCGTAAAGACGGCGGTTCGGATATTTTTTGATTAAACGTGGATGTTGAGCCATTGCGAACCCCTGCGAAAGTGACGCTGCATTATTTCAGAAAAGGTGTTGCAGTGCAATGGAGTGCTGTAAAAATCTTAATAAAAACAAGATGTTAATTTGTAAATCGTGGAATACCCCGTGGTGTTGGGCTTGCAGGAAATCTGGCGTAGCGTACTTTGTTGCCACAAAGCTCAAGCGCGCTCCGCCAAACCCCGTTGCCTCACCCATCCCGCGCAGTCTATCGGGGTTTCTTCAAAAACTCGGCATTTACGCAGTTCACCAGTTTGTTGTCTTTCAGATACCAGCACGCGGTTTGTGCGGCCTTGGTGCGTAAATCGACAAGGCTATCCGGGCTGTAAAAGCCGGAGTGCGGCCCCATCAACACGCGGCCTCTGATCCACGGTTCGTTGGCTTGCCAGGCCTTGACCAGCGGGTCAGCGAGCGTTGCTGGTTCGCTGGGCAACACGTCCAGGCCCACTGCGAGCAGGCGATTGCTTTTCAGGCCGTCCAGCAGCGCGCCGGTATCGCAGATGGGCCCGCGTGCGGTGCTGATCAAATACGCACCAGGCTTTATTTTCGATACGGTTTCAGCGTTGATCATGCGGTTGGTTTCAGGGGTGAGGGGGGCATGAATGGTGATCACGTCCGCAACCTTGAGCAGGTCTTCAAGCTTATTGGCGCGCGTGAATCCGAACGACAGTTCGGCGCCGATTGAGAGCTGCGGGTCGTAAAACACCACATTCATGCCGAAGGCGCGCGCGCGCAGCGCAGAAGCGGTGCCGATACGACCCATGCCGATTACGCCGTAGGTGGCGCCGCGCAGACGCCGTGCAGTGACGTTGTGCGTGTGTGTCCAGTGAGCGGTGGGGTTCTGGCGCAGCGTAGCGTCGTATATCGCGGTGCCGCGCGCAAACGCCAGCATCATCGCAAGGGCGGTGTCGGCGACTTCGGTGGTGCCGTAGTCGGGCACGTTGCAAACCGCGATGCCTGCGTCGCCCAGCAATTGCAGATCACAATTGTCGTAGCCCACGCCGTTGCGCACGATGATGCGGCATTTTTTCAAGTGTGGCACGACGGTGCTGTTCATCTGAATGCGCGCGACGACGATGCCGTCGCAGCTTTCCCACGCTTTGAGGTCGATGGCTTCGAAGCTTGATTTGCGCGGATTGAGCAGTGTCGTGTCGGCGCCGAAGACTTTGGCTTCTAGGTCGAGCACTTCTGAGCGGCTGTCGGGGTAGAGCATGGTAATAGGCATGGTGGTTACCTGGTAGTTTTCGGATAAATAGCGGGCGTAAAAAAAGTTAAATAAAAACAATGACTTGCAGTGCTTTCCTGAATTTTCGGGCAATCTTTATAGAGCGCATTGTAACGGCGATGACGCAGGTTGTGGCCATTTCAGGCAGCGTGATGGCTGGCTGTTAGAATGCGCCGCTTTTGCTGCTGCCTTTGTAAATGTCTGCGTGCGGCACAGCTTACTCAAAGGATTTGGCGATGCCCATGTTGATGAACGTTCTTCGTCGCACTGCTTTGGCACTGGCCATGAGCAGCCCCGCGATGGCACTGGCGCAATCGCCAGCCGCGACCAAGCCTGCCACCGCAGATCCCGGTGCGCGCGTATACGCGGCCAATTGCGTTGCCTGTCATCAGGACAACGGGCAGGGTGTCGTGGGCGTGTTTCCGCCGTTGGTCGGCCACGTGCCGGGATTGCTGGCACGCGCGGGTGGGCGCGACTATCTGATTCGCGTTCTGTTGTTCGGGCTGCTGGGTGAAATCAGCATTAACGGGCAGAATTATTCTGGTGCAATGCCACCGTGGGAATCATTAAGTGACAGCGATGTTGCCGCCGTTTTGAATTACGCCGCTATGGGATGGGAGAACAAAACGCGTTTGCCCGCTGATTTCAAGGCATTTCAGGTTGGTGAAATTGCCGCCGTACGTAGCGAAAAATTATCCTCGGCAGCGGTGCATACGCTGCGGCGCAAGTTGATTTCAAGCAACGCGCAAGATGGCAGCGCAGCAACTTCCAGCCTGGTAACATTCACCAGCGAGCAGGCGGAAGAAGGCAAATTTATCTACCAGCGCAACTGCGCCGATTGTCACGGCTCCACGCTCGATAATGGCGAGTTTGGTGGCGCGCCTTTGCGTGGCGCATGGTTTCAGAACAAGTGGGGCAAAGGCAGTGTAGCGCCGCTCTACGCTTTTACCAAAGTCAAAATGCCGCCCGACCGGCCCGGTGCCATGAGCGACAAAGTTTACGCGGATGTGGTGGCTTTTATTTTGAGCGCCAATGGCTACGAGGCCAGCGACAAGGCGTTACCGCTGGACCCAAAGGCCCAGCAGCTTTTGACGCTTAAACGTGACTAATGCGCGATTGATTACTTGCCGTCCGGCAAAGCAAACACCCACAGCGACGAACCGCCATCCGGATTGCGGATTTCTGGCGTGAGCGTTGCGAGTGAACGTGCGTGGCTCGAACCATTACCGACTGACACCGCAACATACTGTTTGCCCTTCACCGCATAAGTGATCGGGAACGAGTTCACCGCGTTGCTGGTGCGGATCTGCCACAACAGTTTGCCGGTGCGGTCATCAAACGCGCGGATGTAACGATCCCACGAGCCTGAAAACACCAGGCCGCCGCCGGTTGCCAGCACCGCACCGGTTTGCGGCGCACGCGTGCGGTACGACCATGCAGCTTTCTGGTTATCGAGCCCCACAGCATCCACACGCCCGATGTTGCCGTCGCTATTGGGAATGGGTTTACGTGCGTAAATGGCGCGTCCGCCGCCGGTGTAGACTTCACCTGGCCCGAGCGGGGTGGGTGTGGTATCCGAGCAGTATTCATTCAGTGGCAGGTAGAGCATTTTGGTTTTCGGGCTGTACGAGGTTGCCGGCCAGCCGCGCCCACCCGGATCAGCCGGGCAGTTCACCGTAGTCTTACCGATGTGTGGTACGGATTCTTCGTTGATGGTTTTATCGCCGGTCTTGGGATCAATGCTCTTGACCACGTTTTGATAAACCGTCTCTTTGTGCCACAGCCATTCGCCGGTGGTACGGTCGAGCACTTCGATAATGCCGAGTTTGCCGACGGTCACCAGCGCTTTGCGGGATTTGCCTTTGTACGGCAAATCAACGAGGATGCGCTCGTAGGCGTAATCGAGATCCCAGGTGTCGTTATGCAGATGCTGGAAATGCCACTTGAGTTTGCCGGTAGCGGGATCAAGTGCGAGTGTGGAGTCGGTGTATAGCGCGTCATTTTTTGCGCCGTCTTTTTTCGGCGCAAGGCCCGACATCTCGGCAATCCACGGATACGGTTGGCCGACGCCGACGATGTAGGTGTTGCTCTCGACGTCGTAGCTGCCTGCGTTCCAGGTGGATGCACCGTGACGTTTTTCAACGGGCATGTCGTTCCAGGTGTCGCCGCCCGGCGTGCCCGGCTGCGCAATGGTGTTAAAGCGCCATACTTCCTTGCCTGTTTGTGGATCGTGTCCGGTGATAAAACAACCGCCGGGTTGCGCATTGCCACATCCGCTCATGCCCTGCATGATTTTGCCACCTGCCACCAACGGGCCGCCGGTGTAACGCCAGCCTTTGGTCCAATCGGCGGTGGCGTGATCCCACGTGACCTTGCCGGTTTTTACGTTCAGCGCGATTAGGTGTGCGTCGGAGGTTGCGACGATCAGGTTGTCACCGAAGATCGCCATATTGCGCTTGGCGAGCACATTGCCGCCGTCGGTCACCAGCTTGGCGGGCAGGTCGCGTTTATATTCCCACAGCAAATCGCCGTTGGTAGCGTTGAGTGCCTGTACCTTGTCGGCATAGTTGAAAATGAACAACACGCCGTCGTGCACGATGGGCGTGATTTCGGTCGCACCGGTGGAGAGTGCCCACGTCCATGAGACCGTGAGATTTTTCACGTTGTTTTTGTTGATCGAATCGAGCGGGCTGTAACCTGCGCCATCATAGGTGCGACGGAACATCAGCCAATCCGCTGCGGGTGGATTGCGCAGCATTTGCTCGGTTACTGGAGTGATGAATTCAGTTGGATTAGGGGCCTTCGCTGGTTGTGCAAATGCCATTGTGCATGCGACGGTCAGCATTGAAATGCCGAGTGCGGATGCTTTCAGGTGCTTCAGGTGCCGGGGCATCTTGTGAATCTCCTTGTGGGTGAACTGGTGGGACTTGCGAGAGAAGCGTGCTGCGCGCCATCCCGTTGCGGACAATGGTGCTGCGCTTGCTGTGGATAGTAGTCTTCGCCGGGAGCGCAAGCAATCGCGCTGAGCGGACTATTTCAGTAAGTCATGCAGGCCGAATTCAGTAGCCCTGTAGCGAGTGACACTGCGCCGAGAAATGTGCCCTGTGCGATTTTGCCCTCTGGGATGTCTTTTGAAATGCCGGGAATAATCAGCCGCACTACCGCATACACCATGAGTTGTATCACCAGCGCGATGCCCGCCCACGTCAGCATGTCATAGATGTCAGAGCTTTGCGCCACGGCTTTGGCGAGCGGAACGACAAAGCCGATCATCGCGCCCGATAAACTGATCGCGGCAGCAACGTTGCCCTCGCGGATCAACTGAATTTCGTGATACGGCGTGATCTTGACGTAGATAAACAGAAATAGCCCCAGCAGAACCAGTGCCGCTCCCAGATGCGTAATGAACGCGGTGAATCCGCTGAAAAGTTCTGTAAAAAGTTCCATGATCGGCCTCGGCTGATTAAGTGAAATAATGGGGAACAAAACGACTGGTGTTGGTGGTGATCTGCTGCGTGTTTTCGCGGATGCCCATGCCGACAGCTTCGTCACCGACGATCCAGCTGCCGATCACCGGAAAGTTGCCGTTGAAATCCGGCAGTGCGGAGTAAGCCTGATAGACATAACCTTCCGCGCCATAGGTGCCGGGTTGTGCAATGGTGCCGCGCCTGGTATGCAGTTCGACATTGGCGCCTTCGCGTGAATAAATGGGTTTACGCACGTATTGCTCTGTCTGCAATTTCGAGTGATCGTAGTAGCACGGCAACAGATTCGGGTGATTGGGATTCAATTCCCACAGCACGGGCAAGATCGCCTTGCTGCTCATCAGCACTTTCCACGCGGGTTCAATCACGGGGAAATTGGCCACTGGCAGATGCGGACCGAATGCCTCGCCGGCTATCCATTCCCAAGGGTAAAGTTTAAATAGCGCAGCAATTTTGTTGTTGTCGAGATCGATGAAATTTTCATTGGCATCGTGCCAGCCGATGTCTTCAATCGCAATTTGCCGCGTGGTAAAGCCTGCCTGCATCGCGGTATCGCGCAGGTATTCCAGATTGCCCAAGTCTTCAATGTTGTCTTTGACGCAGGCAAAATAAAGCACAGGGTTTTCGTAGTGATCGCGGATTTCTGCCCAGCGCGCGATCAATTTTTCATGCAGCGAATTAAATTGATCGTGATGCGCTTTGACTTGCTGCTGCCAATTCCATTGCGCGACTGCGCACTCGATCAACGAAGTCGGCGTGTCGGCGTTGTACTCCAGCAGCTTTGGCGAATTGATGCCGTCGTATCTGAAATCAAAACGACCGAACAGCGTGGGATCATCCGCATTCCACGAATCAATTGCGTAATCGATAAACCACTCGGGAAGCGCAAAAGGCCCGAACGCGCGTTTGTTGATGACATGATCGACCGCCTCAATGCACAGCGCGTGCAGCTTCCAGGTGACCTCTTCAATCATTTCAATCTCGCTTGACGAAAAGCGGTAACACGCGGATTCATCCCAATACACGCCGTCAAGGCTGTGAAAATGAAAGCCCAGGTCTTCAAACTGCTGTTGCCAATCGCCGCGCGGCGTGAGGGTTTCGCGCTGCATTAAGATTAACTGCTGGCACCGTGCGAACTGCTGCTGCCATGTGATGATGCGCTGGAACCAAAGCCGCTGCGTGATACATGCGCCGTGCCAGTGGCACGGCTGCCAGGACGCGCTTCGGTGGTTGATCCCACGCTATGCGTGCTGTTCGAGCTGCCGTAACTGCCATGCGCATACCCCGGCCCGTAATAATGGGTGTACGATGACGAGCCACTGCCAGTTTTTCGAGGCTCGCATTTTGCTGGATCCGCGCCCCAATCCTTCGCACAGTCTGCCTGCGACGTATACACATCGCGCCGAAGGGTATCGGCGCTTTGCGAACTTTGTCCGCACGCATTCAGTGCGGACGCACTGATCAGCACCAGCGTTACCGAGGATGAAGACCGCCGTCGTTTCTTGTTCATAATCGCCCCCTGCCTACCGAATATCGTCATCATATCGCGACTGTTCAAGTTGGGGAATTGCCGCAACGGTGGCTTTGCCCGCCCGATTCCGATAAAATTGCGTCTTTACAGGCGCGTAGCTCAGCTGGTTAGAGCACCACCTTGACATGGTGGGGGTCGTTGGTTCGAGTCCAATCGCGCCTACCAACTTGCCCAGGGAGTTAAGCAAAAGCTTAACTCCCTTTTTGTGTTGGACAGGCTTTCAGGTTTGCAACCGTAGATGTCTGTCTAACCCTTGACACTGCCGAACCGTTCAACTGCCTGAGTCGGAGTGATATGCAAATTTTGGCGAAGGCGGTTGGGCTGTCCTGTGGCAGTTTGGATACGGTTCAGTAAATATCGCATTTTCGGATTTTGAAATATAGATAAGTTATTGATTTTGTTAATATAATTATATTATTACAAAACTCAGGGTTAGGCCGATGATCTACTGCGTTGAATTAGCGTTTTCCGAGCCGGCACGCGAAGCGCAATGGAACGATTGGTATTCCGAGCATCTTGATATATTGCTTTCTGTGCCGGGCTTTTCCACAGCGCAGCGATTTGTGAGTGTTGCACCGTGCCGCGCGCCTTATCTTGCGGCCTATAGCGTTGCCTCTGGTGCGGTATTTGAAAGCGCGCCGTATCAACAGCGTGGCGGCCGCGGTTCACCCGGAGCATGGGCACCACTCATGGTCAATTGGGATCGCAACCTATTCGATGGGCTTACGCAGATGCCCGATGTCAAATGGGATCAATACCTCGTGGTGGTGGATAGACCGTCGAATGAGATAGCGAATTTCTCAGTGAAATTACACTTGCTCAATTGCGCGGGTCTGGATCGCACAGTACCAAGCCGTGGCATTGCGGTGTTGTCCGCAGATGATTACCCAGTATTGGCGTCGCTGGCCAATGAACACATCCGTTTTTACAAGGCACTCACGCCACAACTGCGGGCGTTAGCTTGAGCTGCGAGTCGCTACAGTCATGTCTCCGTTACTGACGCTACACAATCCAAGTCAGGCAAGCGCACACTATGCTGCAGGCCATTGGCGTGACTACACGCTCTATGGCTTGCTGTGCCATAACGCACAAGCGCGCCCAAACCGTTACGCGCTCCGCGACAGTGCGCGTCGGCTTACCTGGCGCGAACTGGCAGACTGGGTAGACGTGATTGCGCAGGATTTGCATGAGGCGGGATTGAAACACGGCGACCGCGTTTCAGTGTGGTTGCCCAATCGTGTGGAAACCGTTGTAGTGACGCTGGCCTGCTCGCGCATGGGATACGTTTGTAATCCGTCGCTGCACCAGACTTATTTGGTGTCCGATGTTTGCGCATTGCTCGCGCGCATCCATAGCCGCATTTTGTTTACGCAGCCGGGTTTTGGTGCAGATGCCTTGCGTAACGATGTCGTTGCTCAGGCAAGCCAAGAGCCATCCGTGCGGCGGGTCTACAGCCTGCTGCCGATTGCCGAGGCAGGTATGCCGCGTCGTCTCGGCGGCGCGCCTGCGCTTCCAGCGCCTTTGAACGATGCCGACAAGATTGTGTTGCTCGCGTTCACTTCAGGCACCACGGGTGACCCCAAGGGCGTGATGCATTCGGACAACACCCTGCTTGCCAATGCGCGGGCGATGGCGCGTGACTGGGGGCATCACCAAGATATCGTTCTGTTCAGTATGAGTCCGCTCACGCACGCGATCGGTACCATTGCCATGGCGCAATCGCTAGTGTCGGGCTTTGAGTTAGTGGTGAACGATGTTCCGGTGGGGCTGAAACCGCTCGATTGGATCCTTGAATCCGGTGCGACCTATGTGATGGGTGTGCCTACGCATGCCATTGATTTGCTTGCTGAAGCGCGAAAGCGCGGCACCAAGCAACTCGGCGCAGTCAAAATATTTTACATGGGCGGATCAGCGATTCCGCGCGAGACCGTGCGTGAGTTGCGTGGCATGAGCATCCTGCCGCAGAACGTCTACGGCATGACTGAGAACGGCGCGCATCAATACACACTGCCTGGCGACGACGCACAAACCATCGAGGAAACCTGTGGCGGCGCTTGTCCCGGTTATGAGGTAAAAATCTGGAATCCGGACAATACGGACGAGGCATTGGCCGCAGGTGAAGTTGGAGAAATCGGCAGCCGTGGTGCATGCCTGATGCTCGGTTATTTTGACGATCAATTGGCGACAGAGCAGTCGTTCAACAGCCAGGGCTGGTTCATGAGCGGCGATCTTGGCAGCCTTGATACTGCGGGACGCTTGCGCGTCGTTGGCCGCAAAAAAGATATCATTATTCGAGGTGGGCGCAATATTCATCCGGTGAAAATTGAGGACTACGCGCGCAGCCATCCAGCCGTGCAGAAGGCAGCGGCGTTTCCGCTTGACGACGCACGGTTGGGTGAAAAAGCGTGTCTCGCAGTTGTGCTGAATCACGGACATCAACTGCAGCCGCTTGATCTGCTGGCACACCTCGATGCGCGTGGCCTATCACCATACGACATGCCTGAATACTACATCGCGCTTGACGTGCTGCCGCTCACTGCCAGCGGCAAAATACTGAAACGTGATCTGGTGGAGCAGGCGAAGCGCGGCAAGATTTCGCCGATACCAGTGCGCTGGCGCGGAACACCGGTGTAACGCAACGTTCGGGGTCGATGTGGGCACAGCACCAAACTGCCGCAGTGCTTGCGCAATGCCCAGAGCAGTTGGTGCTGTTGGTTCGCTGCTGCGATGTAATGCCTTATAGCTACGGCGTTTGTGGTGGATTCTGGGTTTCCACTTGCATCAACGGTTCTTCCATAACTGGCGGCAGTGCCGGGCGCGTGCGCCGCACGCGTGGTGCTGCCGGTGCAGTAGCAACAGCTTGTTGCGCGGCGTGCGCTTTTTCCACCGCCGTTTCAATTTGCGTCAGTCCACTCGACCAATCCAGATTGAGGGGTGCTGGCGGTACCGGTGCCACCGGTATCACGATAGGTGCCGCACTGGTTTGAATTGGTGCGGGACTAACTGCTGCTACGACTGGCGCAACGGATGCAGCGATCGGGGCAACCACAGGTTCCGGTGCAGGCGTACTGACCACCGGGGCGGCAGTCGGCATTTCTGCGATGGGCGCGAGCTGTGGCGCAGGAGGCGTCGCTACCGCTGGCGTTTCTGCCATCGGCGGCAAAGGTACTGCTGGCACTACCGGTGTCGCTGGTGTGGCAGTGTGCTCAGGCGCGGGCGTCGTGCTGGGTTCGTCGGCAGCGGCATCATTCTCACCAAAGCCAGTGCGTGGACGTGGCACAAACGGCGTGCGCGGATAGCGATAGCGGCGGCCTTCTCCTTGCAGTTCGCTGCGAGGTTCGCGTGCTGGTGCAGCTTCGCCATTGGCACCGCCAGTGGCGCCATCAGCGGCCTGCGTGCTGCCTTCTTGCGTTTGCCCGGCAGAGCGTTCGCCACGGCCACGACCACGGCGGCGGCCGCGTCCTCGACCCTCGGCATTGCCGTTACCACCGGCACTGGCTTGTTCCTGCGCCGGAGCAGCGGTCAAGCCTGCTGCGTCACCTGCGGCCAATGGGACAACGGGGGCCGCCTCTTCGCCGTCACGCTTGGGTGCCTGCGCCTGACGTTGTGGCGCGCCACGTTCTCCACGCTCGCTACGTTCACCGTTTTTAGGGCGTCCGCCGCGATCATTGCGTTCACCACGGTCGCCTTCGGCTCCACGTTCGCTACGATGGCGATTGCGTCCGCCACCATCACGGCCACCGTCGCGATCTCTGCGCGGGCCGCCTGAACCTGAGCGTGGACGGTCGCGGCGGCCATCTTCGCGTTTTTCTGTCGAAGATGACGCGGCTGCGCTTGCTGCTGCGGCGACGGCTGCTGTAGCCGCTACGGCTTCCGCCGGCTTGTGGCGGAACCAGCCAAATATTTTGCCGATAATTGAAGACTGCTGCACCGGGGCAGCAACGGCGGCAGGCGCTGCCGCTGCGGGCGCTGGCGCTTCAGTAAACGGCGGACGCTCTGGCGGCAAAACACCTTTGACAGCGGCCTCAGGGCGCGGCGCGGCGGCTTCAGCAGCAGTAGCGGATTTTTCCGGCGCTTCGGGTACTTTAACCTGCGCATAGCTGGGTGGCAGCGGGTCGCTTTGATTCAGATCGTCGTGACGCAGCCGGGCAATGGTGTAGTTGGGCGTTTCCAGATGGGTATTAGGAATGACCGTGATGGTTACCCGTTGGCGCGTCTCAAGTTGTTGAATATCAATACGTTTTTCATTCAACAGAAAAGTCGCTACATCCACTGGCACTTGCGCGTGTACTGCGCCCGTGTTTTCTTTCATCGATTCTTCCTGCAGGATACGCAGGATGTGCAGCGCGGTGGATTCCGTGCCGCGAATGTGGCCAGTGCCGTGGCAGCGCGGGCAAGGTTCATGGCTGGATTCGCCAAGTGACGGGCGCAGGCGTTGACGCGATAGCTCCATCAAACCGAAGCGCGAAATTTTGCCGAGCTGCACGCGCGCACGGTCATAGCGCAGCGAATCGCGCAATTTGTTTTCGACTTCGCGCTGATTGCGCTGGTTTTCCATATCGATGAAATCGATCACCACCAGGCCACCCAGGTCACGCAGTCGCAATTGGCGTGCAACTTCTTCAGCAGCTTCCAGATTGGTGCGGAACGCTGTTTCTTCGATGTCGTGGCCGCGTGTGGAGCGTGCGGAGTTAACGTCTACTGACACCAGCGCTTCGGTATGGTCGATAACAATCGCGCCGCCGGAAGGCAGATTCACCGAACGTGAATGTGCGGTTTCGATCTGATGTTCGATCTGAAAACGCGAGAACAGTGGCACGTCGTCGCTATAATGTTTAACCAGCGAGACTTTATTCGGCATGACGACTGACATGAAATGCACGGCTTGTTCGTGGATGTCAGCGGTATCAATAAGAATTTCGCCGATTTCGTCGTGGAAGTAATCGCGAATTGCGCGTACCACCAGATTACTTTCGAGGTAGATCAGGAATGGGGCAGGGTTCAGCCGTTTGGGCTTGCCTGTGTTAGTCGCGCCTTCGGCGGCTTCTTCGTACTGCGGTTTGGACGCGCTATCGATGGCTTCCCACAGCTTCATCAGGTAATTCAAATCCCATTTCAGTTCTTCGGCTTCGCGGCCGATGGCAGCGGTACGTGCAATCACGCTCATCCCGCTAGGGATTTCGAGTTGATCGATGACGTCGCGCAGCTCGCTGCGATCTTCGCCCTCGATGCGGCGCGATACGCCGCCACCGCGCGGGTTGTTCGGCATCAGCACCAGGTAGCGGCCCGCCAGACTGATAAAGGTGGTTAACGCCGCACCTTTATTGCCGCGCTCGTCTTTATCCACCTGGACGATGATTTCCTGGCCTTCGCGCAGGGCTTCTTTGATGGTGGCTTTGCCCACATCCACGCCGGGCTTGAAATAGGCGCGGGCGACTTCTTTAAACGGCAAAAAGCCGTGGCGTTCTGCGCCGTAATCGATAAAGGCGGCTTCAAGGCTGGGCTCGACGCGGGTAATAATGCCCTTATAGATGTTGCTCTTTTTTTGCTCTTTGGATGAGGATTCGATGTCGAGATCAACCAGCTTTTGACCATCGACTATCGCAACGCGCAGCTCCTCGGCTTGCGTTGCGTTAAACAGCATTCTTTTCATCTTCTTCTCCCGCGCTCAATACGCCACGGGATGGGCAATACCGTCGCCGCCACGCTCGCGCGTTGCGGCGTTACTCAACTTCAGTCTGTAGCGGTATAAATCATACTGGCAAGGCTGATTCGAAGTTTTCTGGTTTTGCCTGTTGCGCACCCGCCCAACTTTTGCGAGGCGTTTGCGTACTATTCAAACGGTGTCTTGAGCGCGTATTTCGACTACTATCGCTACTTGGCGGTGAGCGACATTAACCGGTGTTTCCGGGCTTGCGGGCGGCGTATCTGACGCGTGACGGCGAGGCCGGTTTTTATTACGTTTTTATTGCTGAACGGTATTACAAATTTACTTGTTTTTTTGTGCATTCCTTGTTTACCCATCAATCGCAGACCAACAACTCGCTTCGCACTGTGGAAGCAAAACCCTGCAATTCCGCCGCTTGAGTACTCAACACGCCACACGAAAAAATGCGTTACGTGGTTTCCATCAAGCCAGCGTCCAACACGGTCAAACCCGGATGTTGCACTGCGAAATAGTATAATCAAATGAAGCAGTTAAGTAAAGAAACCGTAAATTGGCTGGAAGTGGGGGCTGAAGAAGCTGGTCAACGTATCGACAACTACTTGATACGATGGCTAAAAGGGGTTCCCAAGAGCCACGTCTATCGAATTCTGCGTAGTGGTGAAGTGCGGGTAAACAAGGGGCGCATCGGGCCGGATTACCGCGTACAGACAGACGATAAGGTGCGTATTCCACCGATTAGAACAGCAGAGCGCGTGGTAGCAGCCGCACCAAAAGCGGGCGCACGGGTGGAGTTCGACATTTTGTATGAAGACGCGGCTTTGCTGGTGATTAACAAACCCTCAGGTTTGGCGGTGCATGGCGGCAGTGGTATCAGCTTCGGCGCGATTGAACAGTTGCGCGCGGCGCGTCCGCAAGCCAAATTTCTGGAACTGGTACACCGGTTGGATCGCGACACCTCCGGCATTTTGATGTTTGCCAAAAAGCGCTCGGCGCTGGTGGCGCTGCACGAGCAATTGCGTGAGGGGCGTGTGCAAAAAATCTATCTGGCGCTGGTGAGAGGCCACTGGCGCGACGCCAAACGCGCGGTTAAAGCGCCGTTGCAAAAACATCTGCTGGCAAATGGTGAACGGCGAGTCTCAGTGCATGAAGAGGGGCAGGCGGCACACACCGTATTTCGTCTGCGCAAAGCGTGGCCGGATTCACAGCCGCCATTCAGTCTGCTTGAAGCGGAGTTGAAAACCGGTCGTACGCATCAAATACGCGTGCATCTTGCGCATCTTGAGTTCCCGATAGCGGGTGACGATAAATACGGTGATTTCCCGCTGAATAAAACGCTTAAAAAACAATTACTTAAACGAATGTTCCTGCATGCTTATCGAACCGGCATCACGCATCCTGATAGCGGCGAGGCGCTGCATTTTGAAGCAGCGCTGCCGCCGGAACTGGAAGCCTTTCTGATGCATTTGAATGAATCCCATGCCCAAACAGTTTGATTTATTGGTATTTGACTGGGACGGCACGCTGATGGATTCGGCGGCGGCCATCACCACGTCGCTGCGTTCGGCTTGCGCTGATCTGGAACTGCCGGTGCCGACGGAAGAACGTGCACGTTATGTTATTGGCCTGGGTCTAGCGGACTCATTGAAATACCTGTTGCCGGATTTTCCCGTGACGGGTTATCCCGCGCTGCTGGAACGTTATCGGCAGCACTTCATGCGGCAGGATCGCGAAACCACCTTGTTCAGCGGCGTACCGGAAATGCTGCGTGCGTTGCAGGCCGCAGGTTTTACGCTGGCAGTTGCTACAGGCAAAAGCCGGCGTGGTCTGGATCGTGCGCTGGAGGCCACGGGCCTGCATAGTTTATTTCAAGCGACGCGCTGCGGCGACGAAGGCTTTACCAAACCGCATCCGGGCATGTTGCTGTGGCTGCTGGATGAATTGAATGTGACACGTGAGCGCGCGCTGATGATCGGCGATACCTCGCATGATATGGAAATGGCAGTGGCGGCTGAAGTCGCGCGTGTGGGCGTGGCGTATGGCGCGCATCCTCGCGAGAATTTGTTGAAGCATGCACCGGTGGCGTGCCTGGATTCCTTTGCCGAATTGTCGCAATGGCTGAACAGCCACGCGTAATTTGCGCCAGCAATGCGCTGGAAAATGGTGGCGCAGGGGTTCGCTTCACGGTGTTAACCCCGGCGGGCGAAGCGCCTGCGTTTGCGGTGAGATTTGATGGTACGGTTTACGCGTATGTTAATCGCTGCGCGCATGTGCCGGTGGAAATGGACTGGACTGACGGCGCGTTTTTTGACTATTCCAAGCTATACTTGATCTGCGCCACACACGGCGCGATGTATCTGCCGCACACCGGCGTGTGCGTAACAGGGCCGTGTCCGGGCAAACGCCTTACAGCCGTTGCGATCGAAGAGCGCGACGGGCAAGTTTTACTGATGAAGGAAATTCAAAATGGCTGATGAAAATAGCAGCGGCTGGGAACGCGCCGTCCTTGAAAAAATCGCGCTCGCGGGGGTTACCGAGCAACGCCGTGCGCGGCGTTGGGGCATCTTTTTCAAGTTTTTGATTTTTACGTACTTATTTGTGGTGCTGGCCATTGCGATGGGCTGGTTTCACAAGAAAGACGGCTCGCACGGCAAACACACAGCGCTGGTTGAATTGAATGGCGTGATCGCGTCTGGCACGGCCGCGAGTGCCGACGCAGTGATGCAAGGCCTTGCCGACGCGTTCAAAGACAAAGGCACGCAAGGGATTATTTTGCGCATCAACAGCCCCGGCGGCAGTCCGGTGCAATCGGGCTACATCAACGATGAAATCAAACGCCTGCGCGTGAAATATCCCGACATTCCGCTGTATGCAGTGGTGGAAGACGTGTGCGCGTCGGGCGGTTATTACGTGGCGGTGGCGGCTGATCGCATTTACGTCAACAAGGCCAGCATGATCGGCTCGATAGGCGTGTTGATGAACGGCTTTGGGTTTACTGGCACCATGGAAAAACTGGGTGTCGAACGGCGGCTGTTGGCCGCAGGCGCGAACAAGGGTTTTCTTGACCCTTTCTCGCCTTTGAATGATGAGCAAAAAGACCATGCAAAACAAATGCTTACAGAGATTCATGATCAGTTCATCGATGTCGTGCGCAAGGGTCGCGGCAAGCGGCTGAAAGAAACGCCGGATATGTTTTCGGGGCTGGTGTGGGTGGGACAAAAAAGTATCGAACTCGGTCTTGCCGATGCAATCGGCAGCACCGAGCAAGTGGCGCGCGATGTGATCAAGGCCGAAGATATCGTTGACTTCACGCCGCGTGAAAATGTGGCAGAGCGCTTTGCCAAAAGATTGGGCGCTTCGGCGGCCGAGTCACTGGTTAAACTGGGTGCCAGCGGCGTTATCAATTTGCAGTTGCGATAGCTAAGTAGAGGCTAGGCGCTCCAGGGGTTGATCACGTCCAGCTCAAATGCGGCGAAATCCTTTACGTTGCGGGTAACAACAGTTAGACCGTGATGCGCCGCAGTCGCAGCAAGCAAACTGTCGATAGCAGGCACGGGTCGGCCCACTGCGAACACGATACGCCCCCAGCGATCTGCTACCGGTGCGTCAACGGGCAGAATTCGTCCGGTAAAGAAGTCCGGTAGATCGGCCTCCAGCCAGTCAATCAGTGCCGTGCGGAGATTGGCATCGGATGCGCCCTCAATGCCCTTGCGCAATTCACCCAAGGTCAATACGCTAATGAAAAGTGTCGATGCCGGCCGTTGTGAAAACCATTCAACGACGCCGACATTGGGCAATTTGCGGCGCAACTCTGAGAGCACGTTGGTGTGGACTAGGTAGCTCAAAGTTCAATCCCGCGCGTCAAGCTGGCATCACGCTCGAACGAAATTTCGTCCATCGCGTAAAGCGGCGACCGGCGCATAAATTCGACAAGCGATTGATCGCTGCCAGACAATCGCTCAAAGGTGCGCCGCGATACGACAACGGCAACCGACTGCCCATGCAGCGTAATATCTTGCGGGCCTTCACTCTCAGCGCGTTTCACTACCTCGGAAAGGCGCGCCTTAGCCTCTTGCATTTGCCATACGTGCATATGCTCTCCAGAATTAAGACTAGACTAGTCAGAGTTTACGCTTTTGTGCTGCCCACGTAAAACAAAAAAAGCGTCCAATGGCATTGGAAGTTACTATTACGCATTAACTTTATTTACCCAAAAGGAGCCGTCATGCCCGCAACAGCGATGAATCATTTCACCATTCTCACCGACAACCTCGACACTACGCTTGCGTTCTACGCCGAGTATCTCGATCTGCATCCGGGCGCTCGGCCTCCGTTTACCTTTCCGGGTGCGTGGCTTTATGCGCGTGACGGTAAAGAACCCATCCTGCATGTCATTGCCGGTAAACCGAAAGATACGCTGGTGAAGGGCGTGATCGATCACATGGCTTTTACTGGCCGTGATCTTCCGGGCATGGTCGGCAAGCTCAAGGAACGCGGCATCGACTATGACCTGCGCCGTCTGCCCGATTACGGCACCTGGCAGCTTTTCTTCTACGATCCTAACAATGCCAAGGTCGAGCTGGATTTCGATGCGTCTGAGCAGACTGCGCACGCGTGAGGTACTGATGTTGGGCTTACCAGCCCAACCTACCCGGTTGCGGCAAAATTGTACATGAGGTCAAAGGGTGAATTTACCAATATACTCAATACTTAACTTTGGGTTGGAATGTTATCCGGTGCTTTCGATGATTAAAACTAGGTAGATTTCGCGAATGGTAAATAGAGTGCAAAATCTGAACATTGCGCAAAGGCTCGGCGTTCTCGCTTCTGTGGCATCCGTTGTGGGACTTTTCGTGCTGCACAACCCGACGGAAGGTTACGTAACCTAAAAGATCAATGAAATTTATCCCTCTGGCCCTGCGTTGCCCGAACCGAAGGGAAATGTTCGTGAAATTACTGATCGGAAGGAATTTGAGAAATTTATTCAACAACAACAAGCGTGGATTGCATCAACAAGCGTCCGTTACGGTGATTCTGAGGCCATTTCATTTTGGAACTGGCAGAGTCGGGGAGCGCTTTCTGTGCACGTCGTTTACGTCAAACACGCTCTATTGATTCTTCTGGCTATCATCCTTATTGGTGTCACTTGCGTGTGGGTTTTTCGCGACGAAAGTGACAGTGAAGTCTAACTTTAGGTGCCGTCGACAGGCCGCTAGTATCGCGCGTACCCAACTGTCAGTGCCGACCCGCCGTAGACCAAAACGTTATAGGTATTAGACAAATGGCATTGTCTGCCCCTTTCGAGTTCGACGACTGGCTCAATCTTCTCGATATGGATGCCATCGCAGACCCAAACGACAAGATCGTCGAATGCGAGTATTTCCTCGAGTTTGCATCCGCCGAGCCAAATGTGCAGCGGTTTCGCTGGCTGATAAGCGCTTTCTTTGGTGCTGCGTACAGCTTCTTCGAGATTAGTGGCACTGAATGCCTTTCACGCCTTCACCGACCCAAAAACCGGTGCCTATATCGAAGACATAGAGGCTTTGAATATATTACGCGGTTACGTCACGATCTGTCAGAACGTCAAGAATCCATCCTTCGTCAAGACGAGCGGACACCACGACGTAACAAAACAACTGTACGAACGCCGCAGAGGTAACACGCACCACGTCCCCCTATCAATTATGGTCGCAGGATCGGAGGTACCAGAGGACTTTCATTTTGGCTATATCACTGGACAAGGCACGCCAGCACTTGCCTTTTGTCGAGCGGCCATGTCACTCATACGAGAGGTTCATCAAAAGCTTCAAGCATGAACACTACGCACTACGCACTACGCAATGACGAAATGGACGTCTACGCCCGCTGCGGGCGTAGTGATTTAAAGCGATCTACCCCATGCACGAGGACCGCCACGCCTCGTCTTCCGTCATGATGCGCATGCCGCAGAATCAAAGGGGCCAGCGACGAATTAAAGTTGATACACTGTAACTATTTGTTTTAATTGATTTATTTTTGAGAGGGCATCCTCGCCCATACTCGCTGCGGGCGTAGTGATTTCTGAAGCGATCTACCCCGCGCACGATGACTGCCGCGCCTCTTCTTCCGACATGATGCGCATGCCGTGGCAGCGTTTCATCAAGGTGCCTACGCAATGGCAAGCTGGCCGATACAGCAGCCACAACACTGACTGTAGTTTGAGCCAGCCGTACTGTCGGACGCCATTCCGGTGAGCAACGACGCCAAAGGTAAGTTTGTAATTTTTCTGCACATGCCCAACCCAAAACTGGGCGTGTCGGCAGCATTGCCGGTTATCGACTATTTCGACTATTTCTCTCGTGCATTGCCTCAATCTGATGCTTAGGCTACATTCCGCAGCTGAAGTTTTAACAGGAGCATGCAATGAGTGCAATGGTAAGACTGGTCAGTCCAGAAGCGCCACCCCCGGTCGTCGCCGCCACCGGTAAGCAGCGTGATTTGAAGATCGATGGCATACGTCTCGGCGTATTGGATAACAGCAAAGGCAATGCCGACCATTTGCTGAAATTCATTATTGAAGGCGTGAAAGCGCAGATGAAAGTGGCGTCAGTCGTCTCGCTGCGCAAGCCGTCACCGTCCGTGCCTGCTGAAAAAAATGTGCTCGATGAACTGACGGAGAAGGCCGATTGCGTAATCAGCGCAATGGCGGATTGAGGCTCCTGCACGTCGTGGAGTGTCCACGACATGACAGAGTTGCGTAAGCGCGGTCTGGTGACTGCGGTGATCTGTACCGATCCTTTTCTGAAACTGGGCAAGGCGCAGTCGCGTGTGTTCGGTGTGGCGGATTTGCCGCTGATTGTGATTCCGCACCCGCTGGGCGGCATTTCGCTGGAGAAAGTGGAAGGGCGCGCTGAAGTGGCAATTCCCGAATTTGTGAAGCTGATCAAGGAGCACAGCAAGTGAGCGATCTGTCGGATTTATTGAAAGCGCCTGAAGCGAGTCTTGAGGCGAAGGATGATTTTTTTGCGATCAACGAGTTGTACATGGAAAAAGGCTGGGGCGATGGCCTTCCACTGATTCCGCCCACTGAAGCGCGCGTGGCCGCGATGCTTGAATATTGCGACCGGCCGTGGAACGAGCCCGTGGGCAAAGTAGCGCCGCGTTATGGCGAAGCAACCCCGTTGCGGCTAGCGGCGAACGCAGTGATGGCTGGTTGCAAGCCAGAATATTTTCCCATCATCGTTCTCGCGGTTGAAGCGATGTGCGATGAGGCATTCAACCTGTACGGCATTCAGGCAACAACGCACATGTGTGCGCCGCTGGTGATCGTCAATGGCCCCGGTGCCAAAGAAATCGGCATGAACAGCGGCCACAATGCGTTTGGCCCCGGCACCCACAGCAATGCCACGATTGGCCGCGCTATCCGTTTGATTTTATTGAATATTGGCGGTGCGATTCCAGGGCTGGGCGATATGTCCACGTTTGGCGGGCCGAACAAATATTCGTATTGCGTGGCTGAAAATGAAGCAGGTAATCCGTGGGAGCCACTTCACGTGGAGCGCGGCTTTCCCAAAGAGGCGACGTGCGTCACCGTGGTGGGTGGCGAGTGCCCGCACAACGTCAACGATCACGAAAGCATTTCCGGTTTGGGCATTTTGAAAACGATAGCCGGTACGCTGATTTCAACCGGAATGAACGATGTGTATTACCCGGACGCGCAACCGCTGATTGTGCTGGGCCCGGAGCACGCGGCGACCATTGCCAATGACGGCATCAGCAAAAAGGACGTGAAGAAATTCATCACCGAGCATGCCAAAATTCCGCTGGGCACCTTCTCCCAAGAGAATATCGAGCGGCGTTTCAGGGTGGCGTTTGCGTCTGCCTTCAAAACAGCCGGGTTGGATGCGCCGGTGCCAATGATTCATAACGCCGATCAGTTGCTGATTGCAGTGGTGGGCGGCGCTGGCAAGCATTCGGCAATTATCCCGACCTTCGGCGCAACCAAGGCGGTAACGCGCGCGCTGAAGCGAAAGGATGGGCAGTATGCGCGTAACATGCAGGAGATGCGCCGGGGATGGGATAGTATTGTAAGCATTTGTTTCAATTGAAATTTAATTTCCAATGCTGAAGATGCAGGAAGTGTCGGAATTGCGCGCCGTGGCAGGGTTGGCGGTGTTTATAATGCGCAATGTCATTCATCAACAGGGAAACACTGCACTAGCAACTGCACAAGCAGCGCTGGTGTAACAGCAAAAACGTGTCTGATTCGACATACATCTTGTCCGCCGATGCGGGCATACGAGATATCGCTGAGTTGTGGGCGTGCGTGCGTGCGGCGCTGGATGTAGCCAACACGCAACTGGAGCTTGACGCTGAGGCTGTTACGCGGCCCGATACTGCGCTGGCGCAATTGCTGGCAGTGGCGGTGGTGCGCGCGCGTGAACAAGGTAAAACGGTGAGTATTGTGCGGGCCTCTCAGCGCATGCGCGAGCTGATTTCATTGCTCGCGCTCGACGTGGTGCTGGGGAGCTAACGCTTGCACATTCCGCTCGACGACGGCAAAACCGAAAGCCCGGTCAAGATTTTATTGATCTGCGCCGCAGCGGCGCTGGTGCCGTGGGTGTGGGACGTGTGGGCGAGGCCCCTGTGGGTGGTGGCAGTGTCGCTGGTGCTGTCGGCGATTTCGGTATTTCTGATTTACTGGCAAATTAAAAGCCTGACCAATAATTTGCGCGCGCGGGATGCCATCGTGCAGGGTGTCGAGCAACGGCAGGCCAGCGGCGCGTCAGATTCCGCATCGATGCTGCGGGCTATGTTGGGCCAATGGCTGGGTTCGTCGCACGCGGCAACCAGCAACTTGCAGCAGGCGCGCGCCATGCTTGATGAGGTGACCGAACAATCCGAATCAGCAGCGGCCAGAATCGGCAGAAGTTTTCGCGTGGTGATGAACAAAACCGGTCAGCAGATGGACGACGCGGTGCGTCTGTTAAAAAGCAATTCAGACGGCGCGGGTGGCTCGACGTGGCTATCGCTGCCAGACTTTATCAAGGCCTACGAAAACCAGCTGGATACCGTTACCGGGCGCATGATGGATTTCTCCAAGGCGTCGGAAGAAATGTCGCGTTACGAAGAAGTGGTGCGCGAACATTCGCTCGCCATCGATGAAATGCTCGATGAATTACGCAATATGGCGGCACGCATTCGCAAGCTGGCGCTGGATTCAACGGTTGCGGCGAATCGCGGCGATTCGACCACCGACACGCGCTGGTTTATTGAAATCGCTGACCGCATACGCGAGACCAGCACGTCCGCGCACGAACTCACACGGCGCATGCGCGACGGCCTGGAGCAGATCCGCGAGGTGATGAGCAAAACCTATGAAGAACTAAGTGTCCGCGCAAAAATAACTTCCCAGTTCTTAGCCTAATTCAGACAGATAAAGCCTGACCGCAGAAGGCGCGGATTAATCTGAGATACCGATTTCCGCTGGTGTTGGCGCGCCTTGCGGAAGGTTGACGATGTGTTGTGTAAATGTCACAATTCTTCCGCATAAGGAGGAATTCTGACATTATGCGCACACCTCAGTTCGACTCTGACACGCTGCTCCCCCTGTTCCGCCGCCGCCAAGTTGTGACCATGGACCAGATGAAGGCCGCATTGGGCACTACAGTTGACCGCACCGTGTTTCGTAAATTGCGGGAATTTCCATACCACTCCAGCTATTCGCACCGCGGCAGGTTCTACACGCTCGATGCCTTGGCCGACTTCGATGACCGGGGCCTTTGGAGCTGCGACGGCGCTTTCTTTTCGCGATTCGGCACGCTCATGGATACGGCAGAACAGTTCGTCACGCGCTCGGATCGCGGATTTTTGGCCTCGGAGCTGACCGGTGAACTGCAGGTCCCAGTCAAGGAGCCCCTGCTCAAGCTGGTGAGCGCGCAGCGCCTCGTGCGAAAGCAGGTCGCTGGCCAATACGTCTATTGCGCGACCGACGCCGCAAAGCGCACTCAGCAACTGCAACAGCGCCATATGCCCATGACTGCAGAAACGTTGCCCTTCCTACGTGATCCCTTGGCGCAGAGCTCGGACGAGACCAAGGCGGCCATCATCCTGTTCTTCAGCACGCTCAATGAGCGGCAACGCCGGCTCTACGCCGGACTCGAGTCTTTGCGCCTGGGACATGGCGGTGACAGCCACATCGCCGCACTCACCGGGCTGGATGTCCACACCATCGCCAAGGGTAGATCCGAATTGCTTGCGCACGATGTACGCCTTGAGCGCATTCGGCGCCCTGGCGCAGGCCGTCCGCGGCTGGAAAAAAAACACCGCAAGTCATCGACGCGATCCAAAAGCTAATGGAGCACCACACTGCGGGCGACCCAATCAACGGCCTGAAGTGGACACGCAAGACGACTCTGAAGATCAGTGGTGAATTGCGTAAGGCCGGCATTGTGGTGTCGCCCAAGACCGTCGCACGCTTGCTCAGGGGCTTGAAATTCTCCCTGCGCGTCAATCACAAGAAGGTCGCGGGCACATCCAGTCCCTTTCGAAATCAGCAGTTCGAATACATCAACCGCATGCGCCGGCGTTTCCAACGCCAAGGCTCCCCGGCCATCAGCATCGACACCAAGAAGCGGGAGTTGGTCGGACGCTTCAAGAACGCGGGCACGAGCTGGGAGAGCACCCCAGTGCTGGTCAATGACCACGATTTCAGAACCCTTGCGCAGGGCGTCGCAATCCCGTGGGGACTCTACGACACCCAGGCCAATCGCGGGCATGTCTACATTGGCACCTCTCACGACACGCCCGCATTCTCGGTCACGGCCCTTGCACAATGGTGGAGCCGTTCAGGCCGCAGATGCTACCCCCACACCAAGCGTCTGCTCATCCTCGCCGACGCTGGTGGCAGCAATGGGGCCCGCACGCGGGCCTGGAAGTATGAGCTACAGACCCGCGTCTGCGATCGCTTCGGACTTACGCTTACCGTCTGCCATTACCCCCCGGGCACCTCCAAGTGGAATCCCATCGAGCATCGCCTCTTCAGCGAGATCAGCAAGAACTGGGCTGGCCAACCTCTCGAGAATTACGAAACCGTGCTCAACTTTATTCGCACCACGAAAACCTTGACCGGTCTCCTCGTCAATGCCACCCTGCTAGACGGTGACTATCCGACTGGCATTAAAATATCCGATGCCCAAATGCACGAAGTGAACTTACGACCGCATCGGGTTCTGCCTATGTGGAACTACACTCTCGTTCCCGCCCGCTCAAAAATGTGAAATTATTTTTGCGCGGATACTAAG